>NZ_JALFIA010000030.1:0-18610 GCF_022776125.1 Hallerella sp.
ACCGCATAGCTTGCATTAGAAATGTGACCGCAACGGCCCACGTTGTTCGGGTGCAGAATGTACAGGCCGAAAACTTTGCCTTTTTCTTCGGCAACGGCGCAGTAGGTCTGTGCCGCAAAGAATTGCTTGCCTGTTTCGGGCGTGAGCGGCTCCTCTTGCGGAAAGGCGATGCCTTCTTCGACGATTTCGTTCCAGATGTGGATCATTGCCGCAAGGTCGGCTTCATTGTATTGTCTAATATGCATGACAGAAATTTAAAATATAATGCTTTCGGTTTTCGACTATTTCGATTTCCGCTCGAGTAGGCATGTGTATTCCGCAGCGCGAATGAAATCTTCTTGATGCTCGATTGCAATGACGGTATGACCGTTTTTGCAAAGCTCTTGGATGAGGGCGATCATGCGGTCGATGTCGTTCTTGTGCAGGCCGCGGGCCGGTTCGTCGAACAAAAAGAGCGTGTTCGGGAACTTAGCGCGGGAAAGCGCGAGCGAAAGCTTCAACCGGGCCGCTTCACCGCCGGAAAGGTGCGTTGTCGGCTGACCGAGCCGCAGGTAACCGAGGCCCGTGCGCACAAGAGGCTGCAAACGGTCCGAGAACTTGTGCGCAAATCCGAAAATCGCAGCCGCCCGTTCCACGGTCAAGTCCAGCACGTCCGCATACGAGAGCGTCTTAAAACGGATTTCTAGAATTTCATCGCGAAAACGTTTGCCTTGGCAGACCGGGCATTCGGATTCTTCATATCCCGAAGGATCGCGCAGAATTCCTTCGCCCTTGCAGGTTTCGCAACGTCCGCCCGGAATTGTTGTGCTGAATTTGGATGCGGTAAAGCCTTTGACTTTGCTTTCGGGGAGTCCCGCAAACAGCTCGCGCAAGAGCGGTGCAATGCCTATGGCGCTCGCGATGGAACTGCGCCGGTTGCGGAAAAATCCACGGGTGCTGAGCAATGAAATATTTTGAATGCCGAGCTTTTTAAAATCGCCCTTAGCAAATCGCGGTTGGATATTTTCAAAGAGGACAGTGCTTTTTCCGCTGCCGCTTTCGCCCGAGATCACGCTAAAATGCCCGACGGGAAATTTGGCGCTCATCGGTTGCATATCGTACTTGGCGAATTTTTGCACGGTGATGTGTTCCGCATCGGGAATCGCGGGCTTCTTTTCGGCTTTCTTGGCTTTTAAGATGTCGCGGAGCCAAGCGCCTGTCGGCGAATCCTTTTTCGTCATCAGTTCTTGTGGGGTACCCTGGAAAAGAATTTCTCCGCCGAGTTCTCCTGCGCCAGGGCCCATTTCAATTACTTTGTCCGCTTTTTCAATCAGAATCGGATTGTGTTCAATCAAAACGAGCGTGTTTCCGCGGTCTCGGATTTCTTCAAAAATCTCCCAGAGCTTTTCGACATCGGTCTTGTAAAGGCCGCTCGACGGTTCGTCGAGGCAAACGCACATTCCATCCAGATGTCCGGTCGCGAGGGGCGAAAGACGCAAACGTCCGAGTTCACCGCCCGAAAGGGTGCTGCCGATACGGCCCGCGCCGAGGTAGCCGAGCCCGACTTTGTTCACGGCGTGGATGCGGGCGTAAAGCATGTCTGCGGTGCTCTTTAAATGTTCGGGCAAACGTCCGTTAAAGAGCTTGGGAAGGAGCGTGTCGAGAGTCGCAAAGGAGGATTCGAGAATGTCTTGCCAGGAAGTTTCGCCGACAGTCGAAGCAAGGATTTCTTTTTTGAGGCGCAGGCCGTGGCATTCGGGGCAAACGTCCGGGTCGCGATCTTCCGTTTCGCTGTAGATTTCTCCGTCGCCGTTGCAGCTCGGGCAGCGGAACTTGGGCGAATGTGGTGTAAAGTCGCCTGGTTCGAGCGGTGCGGCGGTCGTGTTGTGTTCTTCGCAGAACGGGATTGTGCTAAAGGTGGTGCGCGTTCCGCCGTTGTCTAATATGACTTTTGTATGCGAAAAACGGAGCGTCGCATCGACCGCTTCGGCGATGCGGGTACGGACGCCTTCGCGGATGATGACGCGGTCCAAAATGACGAACAGTTCCTTGGGCTTTGACTTGCGTTCTGCGGGGGTCAAGTCGCCGAGGGAAAGACTCTTGCCGTCCGCAAGGACGCGTGCATAGCCTTGGGAAAGGAGCGTTGCCGACAGCGCATCGAGCGTCAAATCTAGAACGTCGATCGGGGCGAGGAACTGCAGACGGCTTCCTTCTGGAAGGTTGCAGATTTTGACGATGATGCTTTCGCGGGAATCGCACTGCATCGGCTTTCCGCAGACAGGGCATGCGGGGCGGGCGAGAGCCGCCCATAAAATGCGCAGGGGAAATTCACATTCCGAAAGGGAAAGCGGACTCGATTTGGAAGGAGCGTCCCCACGGGAAGCGGCAATGGCGATGCTCGGGCGCAAGCCTTCTGCATTGTCCAAGGGAATACTCGTTCTGCCGCCCAAAATTTTTAATGCGAAGGGGCTGAGCGTTTCCAGGTAACGCCTGCGGCTTTCTCCATGCAGAACGTCCATGACGAGCGTGGACTTTCCGCAGCCCGAAGGACCGCAGACGACAGTAATTTTCCCGAGTGGAAAATCCGCGTTCAGGTTGCGGAGGTTTCGAAGGTGTGCGCCGCGAAGGGAAATGTTCTGGTCCATTTCAGACCTCAGTTTTCGCCCCAGTTGATGAAGATAGCGCCGAACGGAGTGTTGAAATCACCGTTGTCAAAGCCGTCTTCGGAAATGCCGAGGAAGAATCTGTAACCGCCGCCGATACCGAATTCGAGTGCCGGGGTGATCTGGTAATTAAAATGCAAAGCGGCGTCGGCGACAAAGAAGCCGTCTTTCGCCTTGGAATTTTCGGTTCCTTGAGTCTGGATGCTGCTAAAGCCTGCGCCAGCGGTCACCGGAATCGAAATGGAGAAATTGCCAAACGAAACGGGTTTGAGTTCAGCGAGAACTCCGAGCGAATTATAGTCCACGGCGATGTTTTTGCCGTTTTCCTTGGTGTTCACATCGTTTGCGACGGTCGCCGCATAAAGACCCAAACGAAAGTTCGGGTTTAAGACAACGCCCCCGTGGATTGAAAAGTACAGGGATCCGTCTTCGACGAGCAAAATGTTGTTCGCTTCAAAACCGACAAAAGCTTTGAGGGAATTGTCGGAAGCGACCGCGTCCGTATCGGTCAGAGTGCTGATTTCGGCAAGAGCCGGGGACGCAAAGCAGGCGAGTGCGATAAAAATCCAGAAAAGTTTTTTCATAATTTACCTTCTTGCCGTACCCAGTTCCATTTTTTGGCTCCGGATTTAGGCCAGCCATAAATAGTCCACACGATGCAGTTCCCGTAGAGCATGATCGCCCAGAATCCAAAGGCGAATAAAAGAACGAGCGGAATAAAGGCGAGGGAACCGTAAAAAAGCGACATGCGGCCGACGATGCCCTGCTGCAACATAATCAGAATGATCAGGTAAATGCAGGTGCAGACCCAGATGCCGATGCTCACGAGAAGCGATGGCAAAAAGAGCTTCTTATAGGAATAATGTCCCTTACGGTAGGGAAGGAGGAAAATGGCAAAAAAGATTAGCGCGATGAAAATCACATCGATCGCCACAATCCAGAATGCGCTCATGATTTGCGGAACGGTTTCGATGGTCAAAAAGCTCACATTGCTTGCGATTTCAAAAAGTCCGCCCTTGATATGGTTCACAAACATCGCAAAAAAGGCAAGACCGAGAGCCGCGAGAAGCAAAAGAGGCGTATAGGCGACAAACTGTTTTAAAAAAGGTCGGGAAGTTTGGTTTTCCCAGACCACGTTCATGTTGATTTCCAGGTTCCCAATCGCAAAAATGTAGGTGATGAAGAGGGAAATCGAACCGACAAGTCCTAAGGTTCTCAAATGGATATGTTCCGTATTCTCGAGGAGCGGCATAATGTCGTCGAGCGGAAGTCCGAGTGAGAAGAATTGGTCAAGGATCGGCAGGTACGTGTTGAAGAACGAGCCTAAACCGAGGGAAAGCGAAATCGCCGTTAAAAGGATAAAGAAGGGGATTACCGCAAGAAAGGACGTGTACGTCATGGCTGCCGCGCGGATCGTCCCGTGGTGGAACAGGAATGCTTTTGTCGAAATGATCAGCACACGAAGTGGGATAGGCCAGTTTCGGGTGAGGCGATCAATAAATTGTTCAAAATCCATTTCGACAAGTCCTGAATGCGTGTGTAAAAACTAAAAATAGTAAAGATTATTATACTTGTTATGTGAAAATTGGCGTTCTCGGCAGCGTTTTACTTTGTTTGTGCTTCATTTCCTGCGGCGGGGAATGGATTGCAGGGGATTCTCCGAAGGTTTCCTGCAATCTTTCTGAAGTGCCATTCCGTTCTGCACAAAAAATTTCCCTTTCGTCGGACGGGGAAACCCTTTACATTTTGGACCGTTACAACGACGTGTATGCGTATACGCGGAACGATGCGCGGACATGCGCCTTTGAACTCTCGCGGACTTCGGAAAATCCCGATGGCGAAATTCCGGTGAACATGGCGCAGGACATTGCGAAGGTCGGTTCCTGGCTGTATTATTACGACGGGATTTCTGTTTTGCGCTATGACGATGAAGATTGGATGTGCGATGTTTCGCTGAATGCGATGGCGCTGACCGCTTCGTATATTTATTACGCGCCTTCTGCGGGACTTGCGCAGTTGAAAATGAATTCGACGGGCTGCGTCAAGACTGGAATTTCTTATTCGGCGACGCGTGTGATGGCGCTTGATGTGATGTCGGATTGGATTGTGGCAGTGGAAACTTCGGGAGCGCTTACAGACTCGCCAGAGCGTGTCTCGATTTATGATGCGGATGGCGGCGTCAGGACGCGTGCGGCTTTGGCGGCGAGCGATACAAATAATTCTTTACATTTCTGCTCGGCGACCCGTGTGCGCTTTGGGGCAACCTTTTTTGCCTTGTTGGATGCGGAATGTGGTTATCTCGGCGTGTTCAATTTGTCGGGAGGGTTGCAATATCGAATGGATTTGATGGAAATCGGGGTGCGGAATGCGGTCGATATCGACATAATCCAGGATGATCTTTACATTTTGACGTCGAGTACAGTCAATCCTTTGATTTATTTAGATCTGGCTTCTTACGCTTTTGGCGAAGAATAATTATAAATTGAGAGAGTATGTACAAGTTCAGCTTTTTAGTGAATCCGATAAGTGGAGGTGGCCAAGGTAAGGTCATCCTCAACTTTGTACCGGAAATCATGCAGTCCATGGGATTTGAAGATTCCGAATGGACGGCTGAACTGACCAGTGGAAAGCGTTTGCGGGAGCAGATCCGTGAAACGGCGGAAAAGACGGAAACCCTGATCGCGGTAGGCGGTGACGGGACGATGTCGACGATGCTCTCGGTGATGCTCGAATCGGGCTTTGCACAAAAAGTGCGCATAGGTCTGATTCCGCTTGGAACGGGTAACGATCTTGCCCGCGTATTGAACCTTTACGAAACCTTCGTGAACAAGGGCCTTCTCTTTTTGGTGCGCAGGCTTGTGCAGGCAAGGCATCGCCCGTTCGACATTTGGAAGGTAAACGGTCAATATGTGCTCGCGAATTATTTTTCGAGCGGCATCGACGCACGAATCGCACATGATTTTAATGCGGACCGAGCCTCGGGTAAAATTTCGAGTCATTCGGTTGTCGCAAACAAGATGCACTATGTGGATCGCTTTTTTGCGGACCGCAAGCATTGCCTTGGAAAGGCGCATCTCAAAGTTTTGGATCAGAAAGGAAGGTGGATTGAAGAAGATGTTTCCGGCTACCGCACCGTGATAGTCGGAAACATTCCGAGCTTTGCTTCGGGCGCAAATCCCTTTGACGGTAGCGATATGGCGGACGGCCTTTTGGAAGTCGTTCCCGTGCCGAATATGATGTCTTTCTTTGGCGCGCTTGCGCTTGGAAGCGTTCCTTTGGTGGGGAAGATTTACAAACGTTCATTCCTCAAAACGATCCATGCAAAAGAAGTCGTTCTCCAGACTTCGGAAGAGGAATTCCACCAGCTGGACGGTGACGATTTAACGCATCGTGCTGGCTCGGAAATCCATATTGAATACGGCTGTCGAGTTCAAATGCTCACGCTTGAACAGGGCCTTTCTTTTCCAGAGACGAATTGAAAATGAAACAGACTTGTGTTGAAGATTTGGCCGTATTTTTGAACGGCTCCGTGGAATATATCCAGTCTAAAGATAATTTTAAAATTACGGGATTTGCCCCGGTGCTGCATGCGGCAAAATATCAGGTTTCTTTCTTTACAGGCAAGGCTTTGATGGGTGAACTTCGTGATTCGCATGCGGGCCTCGTTTTGGTGCCGCAGGAGTTTGCTGGTTCCCCAACGGTCGGCGCGCTTTTACGCGTCAAAAATCCGTATGCGGCGATGGTGAAGATTATCGAAAAATTCCATCATCCGGAATTTTCGGAAGGCTTTGTGGCGAGCTCTGCAAAGGTGCACCCTTCTGCGGTCGTGGAAGGCTCGCTCGGCGAAGATGCGGTCGTTGGCCCGAACTGTGTGGTGATGCGTGGCGCAGAAATCGGCGACGGTTGTGTACTGCAGGCAAATGTGACCGTTTATTCGAATGTGAAAGTGGGCAAGGATTGCCAGTTTCAGGCGGGCTCCGTGGTGGGTTCGCGCGGTTTTGGCTTTTATTTTGATGATGCCGGTGTACGCAAGATGGTGCCTCATGTGAGCGGCGTGCGTATCGGAAATCGTTGTGAATTTGGGGCGAATAGCGTGGTGGCGGCGGGATTTTTGGCCCCGACGACCATCGGAGATGATTGCCATTTTGATTCTTTTGTACAGATAGGTCATAATTGCACGGTCGGAAATCGCGTCTATATGGCTTCGCAGTCTGGACTCGGCGGAACGACCGTGGTGGAAGACGATTGTGAATTTGCTGGCGGTGCGCAGATCGCTGGGCATTTGTCGATCGGCAAGGGCGCAGTCATTGCGGCGAAGGCCGGGGTGACAAAGAGCGTTCCTGCCGGCGCTGTGTATGCGGGATTCCCTTCGGAACCGATCGAAAAATGGCGGAAAGGCGTTGTCGCTCTTCGCCGGCTTGCCGATGGCAAGCGCTAAAAAGAGGAGTACTTGCGTACTCCTCCCCGGATTGAATTTGTTTTGTCGTTTTCGGATGTTCAGGTGAATGATCATCTCCCCAAACTCAACCCATGCGCAAATTACTTATTGTCGAAAAGGCTTTCAACGATAGGGACGGATAGAAAAGTTTTTGCGTATTCTAACGGAATACGCAAAGTCACACCTTGAAAAGTCCAGAATTTTCTATATTTAACCACAAGTTGCCCTCATAGCTCAAATGGATAGAGCACGCCCCTCCTAAGGGTGAGATCTACGTTCGATTCGCAGTGGGGGTACTTTTTTTTAAGGGGCCTATGAAACGCCTAACCGTTTTATTCACCGCGATATTCTTTGTGATGCTGCTTTTGCCGGTATCGTGGGAATTGGCTCACTCTTTTCGGAGCGGGGAAGCTTTTCTGCCGCTCGATATCTTCCGGGATGTGGCTAGCCCATTTGCGCGGGAAGCGGTTTTAAAGCGGGAAGCAGACTCGCTGAACGTGGGAATGAAACAGATTTTTGCCCTTGCGAAATCGGAAGATTCGACTTTAGCGGAAAAGATTTCGGATTTAGACGGGGTCGCACAGAACTTGAAGCGTACCCTGATGGACGTCAACGCTTACCTGCCTATAGATTCGACGGATTCCGCGGTGGATCAAATTTCCAAATTTCAGAAAATGCTGGCGGGTTTGGAATCCGATGTTTCGTTGAACGATAGCCTTTTGAAAATGGTGGCGGATATTCAGAACACCTATGCGTCTTTTTCGCTTTCCCGAGTGGCGAAGGCTTGGTGGAATCACGGCATTTTGAGCGGAAAGTATTTGCGAGCCTATGAAGACCGCATGGAAAAGGAAAATTCCTTTGTCAAAATAATGCGCCCCTTTTACCAGACTTTTGCATGGAAGGTGCTTAAGGATCCGGGAGAAAAGGCGGTTTATGCGGACTCGAACTTTTTGTACTACCGCCAGGACGTAGACTTTTTGGTAAAGCCCGCACCGTGGACTCTCGACAGCTTAGACAATCCGATTGAAGCCGTTCTGGATTTTAAGGCGGAACTGGAAAAGCGTGGTGTGGAACTGCTTGTGGTCGTCGTCCCGGGCAAGCCTTCGATTTACCCGGAATTTTTGAACCCGACGATGTTCTCCTTGTACGAAAAGAAATTTTCACTTGGACGTCGTTTTGTCGATACGCTTCAGACGCTTGGCGTGCAAATGGTGAACCTTTACCCGGTTCTAAAAAAAGCGAAGGAAAAAGATCGCGAAGGCGATTTCCTTTACCTGTATACGGATACGCATTGGACGCCGCGTGGAGCGCGAATCGCAGCAGAAGCGGTCGCGAAAAAGGTGAAGAAAATGCCCGTGGCGAAAACGTTTCCGAAACTTTCGCTCACGGATTCGCTCGTGACCGCCGTGCGCACGGGAGATATTGCGACGATGGCGGATCTCGAAAACGCTTATCCGAATCAGACGGTGGAAGCGCATCAGGTGAAGAATGCAAAAACAGGCGCACCTCTCCGCAGCGATTTTCGTAACTCCAAGATATTGATCTTAGGCGACAGCTATTCGCGCATCTATGAAACGGACGCGCCGATGTCTGCCGGTTGGATTTCTCAATTCGCAAATGAAATGCAGACCCCGGTGGCAAGTATTATTTCGGATGGTGGCGCAAGTACGCTTGTCCGTGAAAAGCTTGCCCGTCGTTCGGGTGTTCTCAAAAACAAAAAACTTTTGATTTGGGAATTTGTGGAGCGTGATCTGCGCTTTGGTGCAGGAGGCTGGAAAAAAGTGAGGTTTGACTGATGGCTGAAAATTCTTGGTGGAATCGTGCTTTAAAAGTTTTGCCGGGTGGCGTGGATTCTCCGGTGCGCGCCTTTGGCGGCGTAGGAGGTCAACCCGTTTTTGTGAAGCGTGCGGACGGTCCATACCTGTTTGCTGACGACGGAACGCAGTATGTGGACTTTATCGGCTCCTGGGGCCCGATGATCTTGGGACATAATCCGCCTGAAGTCACCGAAGCTTTGCACGAACAGCTGAGCCGTGGCCTGAGCTTTGGCATGGGCACGGACATTGAAGTCGAACTCGCGGAACTCATTCTTTCGAAAATTCCGGGCATGGAAAAGCTGCGTCTGGTGAATTCCGGAACGGAAGCGACGATGAGCGCGATCCGTGTGGCGCGTGGCGCGACCGGTCGAAACAAGATTATCAAGTTCCGCGGCTGCTACCACGGTCATGGAGATTCTTTTTTGATTCAAGCGGGCTCTGGCGCTTTGACGCACGGCGCTCCGAGTTCCTTGGGCGTGACTCCGGGCGTTGCTCAGGATACCCTGATCGCGGATTACAATCATTTGGAACAGGTCGAGGCTTTGTTTGCAGCCCATGCAAATGAAATTGCGGCGGTGATTGTAGAACCGGTCGCCGGCAACATGGGATGCGTACCTCCGAAGGCTGGCTTCCTCGAAGGCTTGCGTGACATTTGCACCAAGAACGGTTCTGTGCTGATCTTTGATGAAGTGATGACGGGATTCCGTGTTTCGGATGGCGGTGCCGCTAAGCGTTTTGGCGTTCACCCAGATATGATTACCCTCGGCAAAATCGTCGGCGGTGGAATGCCTCTTGCCGCTTATTCGGGCAAGGAATCTTTGATGCAGAACGTGAGCCCGCTCGGCAAGGTTTACCAGGCGGGAACGCTTTCCGGTAACCCGATGGCAGTGACCGCAGGCCTTGCACAGCTCAAGCTTCTGTACAAATTAAATCCTTGGGAAGACTTGGAACAGAAAGGAGTGAAACTCGAAACGGGTCTTCGCAAGGCTGCAGAAGATGTCGGCACCACGGTGCAGATCAACCGCGTCGGTTCGATGTTCACCGTATTCTTCTCGAAGGCTCCGGTCATCGATACGGAAACGGCTCTTGCCGCAGACACAAAGCGCTTTGCGACATTCTTCCACGAAATGCTCAACTTGGGAATTTTCTTTCCGCCGTCCCAATTCGAAACGACCTTCATTGGCGCCCGTCATTCCGACGAAATTTTAGACAAGACTCTCGCCGCAGCGAAAATTGCATTTGAAAAGGTAAAGTGATGAATATTTCTGAAGCCGTCCAGTTCCTCGCAGAAGAAGCGAAAAAGTCCGCCACTGCATTTGACATTATCGGTGGACATTCTAAATCCGAAGGCGTTTCCGTTTTTCAGGGAAGGCTTCAGAATACTGAAATTTCGGAATCGGTCGGCGTCGGTATTCGCGCTTTCCAAGGTGTAAAACCGGGATACGCTTACACGGAACGTTTGACGGAAGATGCTCTTCGTCAGACCGTGAAAGACGCCTTGTTGCACACGCAGTTCACCAAGGATCTTCCGATTGAATTGCCGCATCCGGAAAATCATCCGTTGCGTAAAATCGAATACAATCCGGATTTGAAAAATGTTTCGCTCGCTCAGATGGCGGAACTTTCAATCGACATTGAAAAACGTTGCTTTGCCCTTTCGAAAGATGTGAAGAACGTGCCGTATCTCGGTTGCCAAAAGAATGAATCCCTGACGGTCTTTGCGAATTCGAACGGCGTTTACTTTGAACGTCGCGACAATGGCATTGGAGCGGGCGCCGGGGTTGTCGCAGAACGCGGCGATTCGAAAAAGCTCGGCGGCTTCGATCAAGACAAGATGAAGTTCGAAGAGCTTTCTGCGGAAACGATTGCAAAGAAATCTGTGGAACGCGCTCTCGAACTTTTGGAGCCGAAGAAGATAGAAACCGGTAAGATGCCGGTGATTCTTTCGGAACGCGTCGCGGGCCAGATCCTTAGCATGTACGCTTCTTCCTTTGTGGCGGAAATGGTGCAAAAGGGACAATCGCGTTTGCAGGGTAAGCTCGGTCAAAAGATTGCCGGGGCGAACCTCACGATTCTTTGCGATCCGACCCGTGAAGACCTTCCGGGAGTCAAGACTTACGACTCCGAAGGGACTTATGCGGACAAGGTGACCGTGGTGAAGAACGGCGTTCTTTCGGAATTCCTGTACAATTTGGAAACAGCCCATGTCGAAGGCCGAAAGAGCAACGGCTGCGCTTTGCGTTCTTACGAAGGCAAGGTCGGTTCGGGATTCTCGAACCTGGTCGTTTTGCCGGGTGAGCATACGACGGCAGAGCTTTTGAAGCTATTCCCGAAGAGCCTGCTCGTGGTGCGCCTGGAAGGCAATTCCGGTTGCAGTGCAATCAGCGGAGAAATGAGTATCGGTGTACAGGGCATGTATGCGGAAAATGGTCAGATTCTGCATCCGGTGGAAGGCGCGACCTTGAGTGCCAATTTCATCGATTTACTCGGTACTTTGGTCGCGGTCGGTAAAGATTATCCGGAATCCTATACGAGTCGTCAAGTTCCGGCGCTTGCTTTCCCGGAGATTGCGGTTTCCAACTAAAGTTTTGTCATGTTTTTGTAAAGAACGAAACTTTTTCTCCCTTTGCTGCAACCGAATGTTTGCTTTCATCATCTAAAGGGGGAGTAAACGGTAGGTAAATATGAAGATTTATTCCGCGCTTGCAGCAATTTTCCTCGGCTGTTTTTGGATTGCAGCCTGTTCTTCGGAATTCTCGAGTTCCGCTTCTCAGAAGAAAGCTTCTTCTGCAAATGGTAAAACGCGCATGTTGCGCGTTTCCGGCTACATCGCCGTTCCCGATTCGACGTCTGGAACTTATACGGCCAACGGTGAACTTGTCGCCAAGGCGCAGGTCGATTTGAAAGCGGAAGCGTCTGGAAAGCTCGTGAAGCTGTATGCGAAGGACGGGCAGAAGGTTTCCAAGGGAACGCTCCTTGCAAAACTCGATGACGCAGAACTCCAGGCGAATTTGAAAAGCGCAAAAACCGCTTTGGATCTCGCCGAGAAAAAAGCGTCCCGCACCAAGACCCTTTATGGAAAGGACGGTGCGACGGCAGAAGAGCTTGAATCCGCAGAAAGTGCGGTGGAATCGGCAAAGGCTTCGAAGGAGCTGATCGAAGCTCAGCTTCAAAAGACCGAGGTGCGCGCTCCGTTTGCAGGAACGCTCGGCGTTGTGGAAGTTTCGGAAGGCGCCTGGATGACTTCCGGGGCGCAGATTGCGACGCTCACGAATACGAGCGAACTCAAGGTGGAATTTGAACTGCCGCAGCGTTTTTCCCGCTATGCAAATATGGGAGATAAAGTCGTTTTGATCGACACGGAACAGGGAATTAAAGCCGATGCCAAAATCTGCTTTTTGGATGCGACGATGTCGAATACGAGCCGTACCCGTAAGGCACGTGCGCTCTTGAAGAATGCGAATGGCAAATTTTTGCCGGGAACCTATGTACGTGTGAAGCTCGACTTTGGCGAGGGCGAACTCGTGGGAATTCCTGTGCCTTCCGAAGCGGTGACGCTCGATGCGAATGGCGCTTACGTTTTTGTGGTTAAAGATGGCAAGGCGAAAAAGGTGGATGTCCAGACCGGTTTAAGAACCCCGATTACGGTCGATGTGGTACAGGGCCTTTCTGCGGGCGATACTGTGGTGGCTTCGGGCCTTATGAATGTGCGTGACGGCATGGGCATCGAAATCAAGGAATTTTCGAACAACATGAGCTACGGGGTGAATGAATGAGTTTTTCTACGCTTTCCATTCGTCGCCCGGTTCTGGTGACTGTGCTCTCTTTGGGCATTATCCTTATCGGTGCTTTTGGCGCTTCGAATCTCGGCATTCGAGAATACCCGAACGTGGATTCTCCGATTATCACGGTCCGTACCACTTATACGGGCGCAAATGCTGCGGTTGTGGAAACGGAAGTCACCGAAATCATCGAAGCGTCGGTGAACAGCGCTTCGGGCATTAAGTCGCTGACGTCGACGAGTTCCGATGGACGCTCTTCGATTCGTGCAGAATTTGAAGTGGGGACGGACCTTGAAGCGGCGGCGAACGATATCCGTGACCGCGTTTCACGTGTGCAGCGAAAGCTCCCGGACGGTGCCGATGCGCCTGTCGTTTATAAATCCGATTCGGATTCCGATCCGATCTTGATTGCGAGCCTTCTTTCGGATACCCGTGATGCGATGGAACTTTCGGAACTTGCGACGAACGTGGTGAAGGAACGTTTGCAAACGATTCCCGGCGTTTCGGAAGTGAACCTTTGGGGGGCGAAAACGCCGGTGGTGCGCCTTTGGCTTGATCCACTGCGCATGAAGGCGATGGGCGTAACCGCTTCGGATGTTTCATCCGCGCTTTCGGTGGAAAACGAAGAACTTCCGGCGGGCAAAATTGAAGGCCAGACGATGGATCTTTCGATTCGCACGCTTGGTCGTTTGAACAGCCCTTCGGATTTTAATTCGATTCCGGTGAAGACCGCTGCGGACGGTTCCATTGTGAAACTTTCCGATGTGGCGCAGGTCCATTACGAGCCGATGGATACACGAACCGGTTTTAAGCGTAACGGCAAGAACGTGATTTCGGTGGCGGTGATTGCACAGCCCGGTTCGAACCATGTGGCGATTGCCGATGAATTTTACAAGCGTGTGGAAGCGCTTCGCCGTGATTTGCCATCGGATATTCAGATTTTGAGCGGGCTTGATACTTCGGTGAATATTCGTTCTTCGATTCAAGAAGTGATCGAGACTATTTTCATTTCCTTTTTGCTCGTGATTGCGGTGATTTTTCTCTTTTTGCGAGAAGCGCGGACGACGCTCATTCCAATGGTCGTGATTCCCGTTTCGATTGTGGGAAGCTTCTTTGTGCTTTATCTGTTTGACTTTTCGATCAATGTGCTGACTCTTCTTGCGATGGTGCTTGCGATTGGCCTTGTGGTAGATGATGCGATTGTGATCGTGGAAAACATTTACCAGAAGATTGAACACAATATGTCGCCGAAGGCGGCTGCGGTAGCGGGCATTCGGGAAATCTTTTTTGCGGTGATTGCGACGTCCGTGGTGTTGATGGCGGTGTTCGTGCCGATGCTTGCCTTGGGCGGAACGACAGGGCTTCTCTTTCGCGAATTCGTGGCGGTGATGATCGGGACAGTCGTGATTTCGACTTTCTGCGCATTGACGCTCACGCCGATGCTCTGCTCGAAGATTTTGCGTGTGCAGAATAAGGGCGTTCTCTACAATGCGACCGAGCCTTTCTTTGAATGGCTGAACGAAATTTACAATAAGCTGTTGAACGCATTCCTCCGCGTCCGTGGACTGATCTTTGTGATTATCGGAGCGTTGATGGTGGCTGCCTACTTCTGCTTCACGAACCTTTCTACCGAAATGGCTCCGCAGGAAGACAGCAACATGTTCATGGTGAACATCTCTGCGCCGGAAGGAACGGGCCTTGGTCAGACGAAAAAAATGTCCGAAGCTTTTGTCGAAGAAATGACGAGCCTTATGGATTCGACGGAATACGAAGAAATTCAGGCGGGCGCAAGGTCGGGCGGAAGCTCCATGATCCGTGTGACGTTAAACCGCGACAAATCCAAGCGTCGCTCGCAAAGCGAAATCGCAAGACAGGTTCAGATTTTGGGCGCGAACTATCCGGATTTGCGCGTGATGGTCTTTGAACCGCAGAGCGTTAGCACGAGCCGCGGAGGCTTACCGGTGCAGTTTGTATTGCAAGCGGGTGAAATCGAAGTGCTTCGCGAACTGCTTCCGAAGTTCACAGCCGAAGCGGAAAAAAGTCCAGTATTTAGCGTGGTCAATGCGGATCTCAAATTCACCAAGCCGGAACTTCACGTGGAAATCAATCGCGACAAGGCGCATGACCAGGGCGTTTCCGTCGATGACATTGCATCTACAATCGCTCTCACAATGGGCGACCAGACCTATGGCGAATTTTACAAGGAAGGCCGTCAGTATGATATCATCGGAGCTGTGCCATATCAGTACCGCGCATCTCCGATGCATTTGGATGAACTCAGCGTTCGCAACGGTTCCGGTGAAATGGTTTCGGTTTCGAACTTTATCACTTATAAAGAAAAGTCCGCATCGCCTTCGCTACCGCGTTATAACCGCTTCAGTGCGGCGACGATTTCGGCGGGTCTAATGCCCGGGAAAACGGTGGGTGACGGCGTGGAAGAAATGCGTCGCATTGCGAAGACTGTGATTCCGGATTCGCTGAATATCCAGACGGAACTCACCGGGACTTCGAAGGAATATGAAGAAAGTTCTTCAGGACTTTACGTTGTCTTTTTGTTCGCGCTTGCCTGCATATTTCTTGTGCTTGCGGGACAGTTTGAAAGTTACCGCGCTCCGTTCGTCACCTTTTTTACGGTGCCGCTTGCGATTGCGGGGGCTGTCATTTCGCTGTACTTCTTTGGACAGACCTTGAACATTTTTAGTGAAATCGCTTTGATTCTGTTGCTTGGCCTCGTGACGAAAAACGGAATCTTGATCGTTGAATTTGCAAACCAGATCGCCGAGCGCACGGGCTGCTCTCGTCTTGCTGCGGCCAAGAAAGCGGCTCGTTTGCGCTTCCGTCCGATTCTCATGACGAGCCTTTCGACGGTTCTCGGCGCACTTCCGCTGATCTTGACGGGAACGCCAAGCCGCATTGCGATGGGCGTAACGATTGTGTGCGGCTTAACTTTTGCGACGTTCCTGACGCTCTTTGTGGTGCCTGCAGCGTATTCCTTCTTTGCGAGTATACCTGAACGCAGTGCTAAAGTGGACCCGGATGCGAATGCGGACCCGAATACGGGCGTAAAGCTTGCTTCGATGCTCTTGCCGATGATTTTTGCAGGAGTCCTTCTCCTTCCGCAAACGTCCAATGCGGCGGTGCTTTCTCCCGAAGAAGCGGTGCAAACGGCAATTGAAAAGAATGCTTCCGCATTGATCTATGAAGAGAATGTAAAAAGTGCTGAAGCGAATGTAAAAAGTTCGCGCAAGGGACTTTTGCCGACCGTAGACCTTTCGCTTTCGCGTTATTACAGCTACGGCGATGCGTATTCCAAAACACAGGCGGGTGTGACGTCGGATATCGATGGCGATTTAGGTCATAGCGATGCTTTCCAGATAGCGGTCAATTATGCGGTCTTTGACGGCTTTAACGATATTGCTTCGTACAAGGCAAGCAAGGCGCAGGTGGAAAGTTCCAAGGCGGCGTTACGTGCCGCGCGGGAATCCTTGGCGGCAAATGTGCTTACCGCATACTTTAGCGCGGTGAATGCGAAGTCGGCACTTGTCCTTGCGGATTCGAACCTTTCTGTTTCGAGAGAGCGCTGCGAACTCGCCAGGAACAAGTATGAAGCGGGCTCGATGACGCGTCTTGATTTTCTTTCGGCGCAAATGGACTTTTCAAGCGACAGCTCCAAGTACCTTTCGCTCGAATCAAGCCTTTCTTCTGCCATCCGAACCTTGGATGAATTCTTGGGAGGTGGCGTCATTCACAGCGGAAACGATCTGCCGGATTCGATCGCCGTCGAACGGAAACCTTTTTGGACGTCGGAAGAAGGCCTCGCCCGTGCCAAGGAACGTGCCTTGGAAAACAATGCGGACCTTGCGGCCGCCAAGGCGCAGATGAACTATGCGCAGGTGAACCGCCAAGGTTCGAATTCGAATCTTTATCCGAAGCTCAATTTGCACGGTTCTTGGAATGCGACTGCCAGCGAATCGGATAAGTCAAATCCAGAAAAAGCGAACAGCCAGTATTTTAAGGTCGGTGCCGCTTTGACGTGGAACCTGTTCAACGGTCTTGCGGACAATGCGGCATCGGAATCGGCGAAAATCGCGGAACGGTCTGCGGAACTGCAGGTCGAAAATGTACGCCTGAACGTAGAAACGCTAGTTTCGAATGCAGTCGAAGCTCATCTCCGTTCTTTAGACGCTCTGCAGGTTGCTGAAGGTAATGCGGAACTCGCCGCGGAAATGTTGAAGCTTGGCGAAGAACGCTTAAAGGCGGGAAGCATCACGAACTTTGAATTCCGTGAAACGCAGAGCCAGTGGAGATCTGCACGTGAAGCGCTCCTTTCGGCCCGAATCGCCACCCGGACGGCGGAAATCCAGGTAAAGCTTTTGACGGGCGATATTCTGAAGTAGAATCCAGCAGTCTCTGGCTGATAATTTCAAGTTTTTTTTACATCCCACCGAGCAAGAATAATCTAATTCATAGATATGAATAAAATTCTGTGTTTGGTGGTATGTTTGACCGCTTTCCTTTTTGCCGAAGAAAAGCTCCCGATTTATAAGACGGATGAGCCCTCTTCCAAAATTATAGGCTACCTGACCGTTTCGGATGAGGTGGAAGAACTTCCGATTCCGCCGAAAAAGAAGAAGGTGGTGAAGTACGTGAAGCAGCGCAATTCTAAAAAGAAAAAACGCGTGGTGAAGTACGAGGAACTTCCACCGGGACCTCCGCCGGAGTATATTCCGGTGAAGACTCGCTTTGCCAAAAAAGGCTATGTACGCCGTGCGGATCTCGCCCGCATGAAGGAGCGTGCAACGGACTTGAGCGGAATCTATTCTTCGCCGACGGGAAGCGTTATTCTTTCCAAATCGCCAAATTCTCCGGGGCGGTTCAATATTGTCATTCAGAACGGACATGGAAGATTCCGTGCTGCGATTTCCATGGGGAACGTGCAGGCGATGAATCAGTTTGGGCATACACGCTTCAACTATGCGGAACCGGGCTGCGTCGTGGATGTGGACTTGTTTGAACGTAAAGTGCGCGTGGCGCAAAAGGGCTGCGAAGAATACAACAGTCCGCAGAATAAGCTTGAAGGCGCTTACAACGATTACAAGGAATACCGTCACCGCGCCGAGGTTTTTAACGATCCGGAGTTTTTCATGACCTTTCGCAAGTATGTTTGGTGTCCGGAAGGTCCGAGTTCTTGCGAAAAAATTCGCGATGAAGATGGCTGTGATGTACAAATTATTTGGAGCAAGGATTCCCGCGGTATGATCGAACGCCACTGCGGCGAACATGTTCACAAGTACCGCCCCATGGAAAGCATGATTCCGCACAAACAGGACTTTTACAAGGGCGAAAAACCGATCATGGTCAAGGCGAAACGCACCGACATGGCGAACGAATGGATGATCTGGTCTTACTATCCGGAAGCGAAGCGCTTTAAGATGGTGCGGTACGGAATGCGTCCCGATGCCGCGTACACGGAAATTTACGAGCCTTAGTTTATAAAAAAATCCCGCGGAACTCCGCGGGATTTTCTGTTCGAAATCAAAACGATTAATCTTCGTCTTCTTCGACCGGAGACTTCGATTCCTGCTTACGCTTGTGCGGATCGAGCGTGATCTTGCGAAGGCGGAGAGCTAGCGGGGTCACTTCGACGCATTCGTCATCATTGATGAACGTAACGCATTCTTCGAGGGTCATGCGGCGGTACGGCGTGAGCTGAATGTTATCATCGGAAGCCTTGGAACGCATGTTCGTCAAGTGCTTGCCCTTCGTCGCATTTACGATGATGTCGGTCGTACGGTTGTGTTCGCCGATGATCATGCCCGGATAGACTTCCGTTGCTGGCGGAATGAAGAGCGCGCCACGATCTTCGAGTTTTGCGAGAGCGTAGCTCGCTGCTGCACCCGGCTCCTTGGCGATGAGAACGCCATTCGTACG
>NZ_JALFIA010000044.1:0-25901 GCF_022776125.1 Hallerella sp.
ATCAGCGACACCGCCGAATACGGCTGCTACCTGTTCGCCAACAAGTGCGTGCCTCTGCTCGCCGACTTCATGAAGAACGAAGTGAAGAAGGACGACATCGGCGCTATCTACGGCGAAGGCAAGACCACCGCTGTCGATAACGAAGAGCTCATCAAGGTGAATAAGAACATCCGCAACCACCCTGTTGAAGAAGTCGGTGCTTGGCTGCGTGACCGCATGAGCGGCATGACCCGCGTTGTGTAACCTTCGCAATACGGCATCACGATTTGGCTCACGTACGTGTGAGCAAAAACGCCTCGTTAAAACGAGGCGTTTTTGCGTTATTTCTTCATTTATATTTATTATGCCCGATTTTATGGGGAATGGAATCTATATTTGGAATTGTGAACAAATGAAATCAGAGGCTATATGAAGTTTGCAAAATTTATGATACTTATGGTATTTGCGGCAGCTTGTTATGCGACGGACCTAGGTACAAAAGAAAATCCGTTAACCATTGGCTCTGTGCAGGAACTGTTGCAGTTTCGCAATGCTGTTTTGGATAGTGGCACTTACAAGGGCGTCAAATTACAGAATGCGGGCGAGGGCTTGCATTTCAAGCTGACTGCGGACTTGGATTTAAGTCCTGTTTGTGGTCGTGATGTGGGAAATTGGGAGGCAATCGGTCCATTTGAAGGAAGCTTTGACGGTGATGGTCACAAGATTTCGAACTTGTATATCGATGATTCCTTGGGATATGTCGGGAATGCGGGCTTTATCGGCCCGGTGTTTAACAATGGCAGCGACACACTCTATTACAGCAATGTCGTATTCGAAAATACGTACATCCGTCATTCGGGGCTTGTGGGCACCTTTGTGACGCAGGTGGTGACGGGGCAGGCCGTACTGCGGAATAATTCGGTGGAATTGATTTATGAAACAGTCGATAATGATCAGGGGGCTCTGCAATGGGGCGGTTTGATGGGTAACACTGTGGCGAAATGGGTCGGCTTTTACGATAACACGATCAAGGGAACCATGAATGTGTCGAACCAGAAACAGGCTGCGGTTGGCGGTGTGATTGGCGTTCTTGTGGATCCGGGTGCAATCGAAAGGAATGTGAACGAAGCGAACATTACGGTGAAAGGCCACATAAATGCTGATGTGGGTGGCGTTGTAGGAGAACTTCTTGCCCCTTGCACATTCAAGGACAATGTGAGCAAGGGTAACATTTCGGTAAACGTTTCGACTGAAACGGGCTTTGTGGGCGGTCTTGCCGGTGTAATACTATCGTTTGGTTCTGAAAAGACGATGACGGGTAACTTTAATTATGGCAAGGTAGAACTTACGGCGTCTTATGCGGCATTGGGTGGACTTTTTGGCTATGTCTCCGGAAATACGAATACAGTTCTCGACAGTTGCGTTAACTACGGCGATGTGATTTATAATGGTGTAGAGGAACAGCAAATGGTGCAGGTGGGTGGTGTTGCGGGAATTTGGGAAGTGAAACAGGCAAGCTTCGTAGAAAATAAGGGAAAGATTTCCGTTGAAAATGCAAAGGCTCCGTTCGTGGGCGGTATTGCGGGCTACGTGCGTCCGGGAGCCAAGAGTGCCGATCTTTTCAAGGCGGTCAATGAAGGCGATATCGAAATAAAGACTTCTGCAGATTCGGTCAATGGCTGGATTTCGGGGCTTGTGGGAAGCACAGACCAGATGGAATACCTGCGCTTGGACAGCTGCATAAACAAAGGTAATATCTTGTTGCCGGTAGATGTGGAAGCGAACGCTCTCGTCGTAAACCCGTTTGCATCGACATATAACAGCGATGTGCAACTCTTGGCATCGACAAGTGTGAACGAGGGTGATGTGCCTAGCATGGAACCCCGCGAGGCAATCGTTGGTCTTCGCCATGCAATCTTTACCGCTCGTACATGGAAAAATGGAACGGGCAGCTTTATCTTAGAGGTTACGGGGCTTACATCTGCGGAACTGGGCCATGTTCGTGTTCAAATGTATTCGCTGGATGGTCGGCGTTTGCCGGTTTCTGTGACGCGTTCGGGAAATCTATTTGTACTTGCTTCTACAGTGCAAAAGGGGGTTGTTCGCCTAAAATCTCCATATGGAAACAAAACGCTGATGGCTCGATAACGATGCATTTGTTTTGCTAAATTTTGCCGCGAGAGGTTATATGATCGAAACACGTCCTGAACTCGAAAATCTTTCCGATTACGTTCCTGGAAAGTCCATTGAAGAAATTTGTGAACAGTATGGTTTAAAGAACGCTGTAAAGCTCGCTTCGAACGAGAATCCATTGGGCCCATCGAAAAAGGCTTGCGAAGCGTACACGAACATCGTGAACACGCTGCACCTTTATCCGCGAGGAAACGCTCCGCATCTGATTTCCGCTTTGGCAAACAAGTTCCACGTGAATTCGGATCAGATTGTGATCGGCAACGGTTCGGACGAAATCATCGACATGGTCGGTAAGGCTTATTTCCGCCCGGGTGACGAAATTATCGGCATTCGCCCGACCTTCTCTGTGTACAAGGCGACCGCCCTTCTCTTCGGCGCCAAGTTCATTTCGGTTGAAGAAACAGAAAACCGACCGAATCTCGACGCGTATATTCAAGCGATTACGCCGAAGACTCGCGCCATTTTTATTTGCAACCCGAACAATCCGACCGGTTATTATTACACGGAATCGGAAATCCTCGAATTCCTCTCCAAGGTTCCGCAGAACATTCTCGTGTTCATCGATGAAGCTTATTCGGAATTTGCAACGGCAAAGGATTATCCGAAACTCCTGTCGCAGCTAGAAAAATTCCCGAACCTGATGCTGAACCGCACCTTCAGCAAGATCTACGGTCTTGCAGGTGTCCGCGTCGGTTATGCGTTCTCGAGCAGCGAAGTGATCAAGGCTCTTTGGAAGGTGAAGCCGCCGTTCGATGTGAACCTCGCCGCTCAGGCCGCTGCAGAAGCCGCTCTTTCCGACGACGATCATATTCAAAAGACGCTCGATATGAACAATGCGGGCAACGCGCAGCTCACGGAAGCCTTTACGAATCTTGGCTACAAGGTTCTTCCGACGCAGGCGAACTTCATCTGCGTTCACATTGGCGAAAAGTGCTCAGAATTTGTGAAGTTCTTAGAACAGAACGGCATGATCATCCGTTACCTCAAGAGCTTCGGCATGCCGGAATGGGTCCGCATCACGATTGGACAGCCTAAGGAAAATCAACTGCTGATCGATCTTGCGACCAAGTGGACGAACGCTTAACGCTCAGGTTCAAAATGTCAGAAGTCAAAGAACTTTTGGGAATTGCAAAGCGTGCCGCTACTGCCGCACAGGCTGTGATTCTTTCGCACTACGAAAAGAACCTTTCTGTGGAATGGAAACCGGACAACACGCCTGTCACTATTGCAGACAAAGGCGCAGAAGAAAAATTGCGTCAGGTCTTTGAAAAGGAAACTCCGAACTTTGGCGTTATCGGCGAAGAATTCGGAATCGAAAAACCGGATGCTGAATACAAATGGGTTTTCGATCCGATTGACGGCACCAAGTCTTTTATTCGCGGTGTTCCTTTGTTCGGAACGTTGATCGGTCTTTATCACAAAGACGAACCTTGGGTGGGCATTGTCAATTTGCCGGCGCAGAATCACATGCTGTATGCGGGCAAGGGCTTGGGAGCTTTTATGGATGATGCACAAGTTCACGTTTCGAAGGTGGCGAAGATGAAGCAGGGCCTTGCCCTTTCGGGAACGGTGAATACGTTCGAAACTGAAGGTTATGCGGAAAACTTTGAACGCTATCGCAAGTCGGCTTTGCTCTACCGTGGCTGGGGCGATTGCTACGGTTACTTCCTCGTTGCTACGGGCCGTGCCGAAGCGATGATCGATCCGACTGTCTCCTTATGGGATGTCGCCGCGTTTCCGGCGATCTTTGCGGAAGCGGGAGGCAAGTTCTCCCTGTTGAACGGTGAATCCAAGCTTTTCAATGCGGATGGCACGCCTTCGCATCTGATTCATGAAGGTTATACAAGCGTCGCGACGAACGCCTTGGTGAACGAAGAAGTTCTCGGCTTCTTCAAGTAATTTTTGCGTTTTCAAAGCGCTGTCGTTATGCGGTAACCACTTTCGTCAAATTCCACCTGGACAGTTCCTTTTTGGGACGTGTTCAGCAGGGGAATCTTCAAACTGTCGAGTCTTTCCACCACCTGCTTGTGCGGGTGGTGGAATTTATTATGACGGCCGTTCGAAGCGATGGCGATGTCCGGGGAAACCGCTTTTAAGAATTCTCTCGAACTGGAAGTTTTGGAACCGTGATGGCCTAGTTTTAGAATGTCTGTTTTCAGGGGAATGTCCGTGGCGAGAATTTCCCGTTCGCCCTCTTTCGTCAAATCTCCCGTGAGCAGTATGGAGCCTCCCACGCCTGAAATGCGGATCGTGGTGCTTTCGAAATTGGTCTCGCCGCAATGAAACGGGTCGGGGTGCAGAACGCGCATTTTCCAGGTGTTCACGTGGTGCAAGCCTTGGCGAGTCGTTTCGGTAAAGAGCATGCCGCGGCGTAAGTCCTGAATGGGAATGTTCTTTTCGGATGCGGTTTGGAGAACTTCTTGCCATTCGGGCTTTTCTGTAATGCGGGAACATTCCTGCACCCAAAGATTCTCCACGGGAAATTCTTTCATCAAAACGCTCGCTCCCGAAAAATGGTCCAAGTCCGGATGCGTTACAATGATTCCTTTCAACTTCCACACGCCACTCTCCTGCAAAAAGGGAATAATTTTGTCGTTTGCCACGTTCCGCCTTCCGGAATTCACACCGACATCGACAAGGTAAGCGTCTCCCCGAGGGCTTTGGACAAAAATACAGTCGCCTTGCCCAATGTCTAAAACCGTTACTTTCCAGGAAGGCTTTAACTTGCCTCCGAGTTCCGAACCAAGAGCGTAAACGCCAAAGGCGAGCAAAATCACAAGGACCTGTTTTCTTGCAAAACGGTTGCTCTTAAAAGCGCCGAGCGAAAGCACGAGCACGCCGCCGAGAATTAAAATCCAGGCGGGGAAAGGTCCAACGGTCACCGAGGCAATCGAAACGGTAGAAATTCGGCTCACCAGATACGCCGAAAGGCGAAATAAAAATCCAGCCGCCGCACAAAAAAAGTTCGCAATCATCGGAATCGGCAAAAGGAGCGCAAAGATTCCTGCTTGCATGCCAAGGCTCACCAGCGGAACAACAAAAATATTTCCCAAAATGGAAATCGGCGACAGGGAATGAAACGACCAAATCAAAAACGGAGCAGTCGATGCTGTTGCAACAAGCGTAATCCAGATTGCACTCAGAACATTCGATTCCAAAAATTTCCAAAGCGGATTCTTTTTGAAGGCTTCGTTCTCGGTCTCCCAGGGGGAACGCTTTCCGTAGGCGATGATCCCTCCTGTCGCAGAAGCGGAAAGTTGAAAACCGACATTCCACAAGATCTGCGGATCGATTGCTGTCAAAATCAACAGGGCGACTCCGAGCGAATTCAGACTGTCCGCCTTGCGCTGAAAGAGCTGTCCAAGCTGCACCACGGTGAACATGAAAACGGCTCGGTACACGGCGGGCGAACCTCCGGCGACCGGAGCATAAAGGAGCATTAATAAAATGGCGGCGCTCCGGGCAAATTTGTGTGGCATCCGGGTCGCCTTCAAAAACAGTAGGACCATTCCCGAAAGTAGCACGACATGAAACCCACTAATCGCGAGAACATGCACAATTCCCGCTCGACGAAATCCGCTTTGCAGCGAATCGGGAATGCTTGAACGGTCACCAGCCAAAAGCCCGATCAAGAGTCCTGTTTCCGCTGGCGGTAAAAACTGGGCGAAGTAATTTTTGAGTGCGTGGCGAATCTTTGAAAAGGCTTCTTCCGGAATGAAACGGTGGCGTAAAACCTGAAATTTTTCGAGCTTTCCAAAGCCGGCGAGATTTTGGCTTTGAAGCCACTTCGGCGAATCGAATCCTCCCGGTACCGTAGGAGGCTCTACCGGGTACCATTTTGCCGTAAACAAAATCGAATCTCCGGGAGCGGGGAAGGGCGGTTCTTTTTTTGAAAGACGCAGTTTTCCGAATTTACTTTGGAGAATGGCCGCAACGCCTTCGGGCCTGTCCAGTACGGATTCGACAAAACCCGAACTTTCCCGGGGAAGTTTCTCGGGCTCGAATTTATATTCAGGACTATTCCAAAGCATAAGAAGCAACCGCAGCGAAAAGGCGAGCAGAATGCAGAGCGTCGTGCGACGCGGAAAGGTGGGAAGAATCGCTAAAAAGACAATTAGGATAGCGGTGCAGACCGCACCGTAAAGCGGGAATGCAGCAGAAGACAGGTAAAGAACTCCTGCAAAAAAACCGGCAAGGGCGGGTCTTTCCGACAGGGGCTTTAAAAAATTCTTCAAATCTTCCCAATGCATTCTTTTCTCCTTGAATTTGATTAAATTGATTCTATAGCAGGAATTCTCTTAATGGTAGACGCTCGAATGACGAAAACGAAGAAAAAATCACGCATTTTCTCCCTTTTAGGGATGGCTTCGCTTTTCACACTTTCGGGCTGCGAACTTTTTGAAACGATTTCGTCTTCGTCGGATGATGTTTCCTTAAAGCCCTTGGACGCCACATTTTCCATCTACGCAAACGATCCTGCGGCAAATGATTCCTTGGAACAGCACTTGAGCACGGGCGTTTTGATGCGCGTATTTCCAAATGGACAGTACACGCTTTCTTTTGATGCGGATTCGACTCATGAGGCTCCAAAGCTCCAGCTCTACCGTTTGATTCCAAAAACATCAACAACTTACATCATCGGAAATCGGACTCGCAGTTTGGAAGCGACAGATTCAGCTGGCCGCTGGGTTTATCATTTTGATTGTCAGGAATCCGATTTGGCTTTCTGGGGAACTTCTCTCGTGGAAGACGGAGAATATTATTCCGGAGAGGTTCAGAATCTTCGCTTCGAAGGTTCGGGGTCGAACAGTCTTCATTTCAAGGTGAATTTGATTGTCGCCGGTTCTTATGATGGAACGCAAGATAATGTATCTCTCGATAGCCTTTCCCGTTTGATGCTAGAAAAATTCCGCAGTTCTTTTGCGGCTGGGGGAGCGGTCGTGGATACGCTCTATCTGCATTATGCGTCGGAGCGCACGGATCTTTCCAATTTCTATCCGGATAACGAACCTTGGCTTGCGGGAAAATCTTCGGACGACTACTTTGTTTCGGAATTGGGCGGCTGGCCAAATTCCGATGCGGAACCAGATATCTATAATGCTCTGGATATTGTCCTCGTGCATCGGATTGAAAAGACGGGTATCCTCGGATATTCTGCACTTTTCAGTGGAAACTTTGGCGGTGGCGATGGCAGTACGGTTGTCATTGGAACGCATTATCTGGAAAACAACAGCAGGGAAACTTCGCAAAGTGCACTGCAGATTGTTTTGACCGCAATTCATGAATCGGGGCATTTCTTCGGCCTGCGTCATACGACGTCGACGACCACCGAAGTGAGCAATGCCCTAGACAAATCCAATGTACAAGACGGCTTGGAAGATACTCCGCACTGCGGCGCGTTGATTCCGCTTTTGGCAAACTCCGAAGTCTCTGCCGATTATCTCGACATGCCTTCCGAAGTGATGCCGCGTATTGTCCTTGCCAAAATGGGCGTCATGTGCCCCGACGCTTTGAATCCGATGTTCCCCATATCGGCCGATAACCCGGAAGATACGGAAGCCTTTACCGAAGACCAGCTGGAATTCATGACAAAAATGCTCCAGCTTTACACGCATTGATCATGGCAACACCTCATCATTTTTCAGAAAAAGCAGCACTTCTCGCATTTGTCCTTGTCCCGGGTGCCGAATGGCCCGAAGACCTTCTCCGATCCTTGCAAAAGACCTGGGGACCGATCCGTCACTTGGGCAAACTTTACCCCTTCGACAAAACCGATTATTACACCCCCGAAATGGGAAGCGGTCTTTACCGCGGCGTGCTTTCGTTTGAACGCACCGTTTCCCCGGAAGAAATCGGCAAGGAAAAGGAACGTTCGAACGCTTTGGAACAGACCTTCGCCGAATCTGCAGAACAGCGCCACGTGAATATCGACATCGGCTACATGGATTTAGACAAGGTCGTTCTGCCTTCTTATAAGCGTGGACCGTTCAAGCTTTACGCGGGCGCGGGCCTCTGGCTCGACATGATTCTGCATTATGCGAAAGGGCACTTTATTCCGACGGCATGGGCTTTCGACGACTTCAAACGCGACCCTTACGAACACGATCTTTTGCTCGTGCGCGAAAAGTTCAAAAAATCCAAAATTCTTTAGGAAAGATCCTGCTGTAAATGCTCGGCGAGAATCTTTATCCCGATTAAAATCAGAACGACACCGCCAATCCATTCCGTCACTTCGGAAGAAAACTTTTTCCCGGCAGTCTTGCCCACGTTCGTCCCGATTTCTGCCGCAAGGAATGCGACGATACCGATGACGAAAGAGGTCCAAAGAATCTCGTGCCCGATCAGCGCAAAGGAAAGCCCGACCGCGAGCGCGTCGAGGCTTGTCGCCACGGCAAGAGCCGCCAAGGTTTTCAAGGAAAGCTTTTGGGTAAAGGTTCTGTCCTCTCCGCCGATTGCCGCTTCGCGGATCATGCGGACGCCCAAAAAGACCAAAAGCCCAAAGGCAATCCAATGGTCAAAAGCTCCGATGAGCTCCGCCAAAAATTTTCCGCAGAAGGCACCTAGCAAAGTCATTCCAGCTTGGAATACGCCAAAAAAGAGCCCGATCTTTGAAATTTCAATCTGCGAGGTCTCTTTACGGCACAGTCCAACCGAAAGAGAAATAGCAAAGCAGTCGATCGACAACGCACATGCGACAAGTAAAATGCCAACAATGTCCATGAGTTGCGAATTCCATAAAAAAAAGTTAATTTCAAAGAGACGGCCCTAATATAGAAATTTGGGGGAAAATCATGAAACGATATAAAGCTCTTTTGATTACAGGCGCAAGTGCGGGCATTGGCAAGGAAATCGCCTATACGCTTGCGCCGCAAACCGAAAACATCGTTTTGGTGGCGCGTCGGGCCGATAAGCTCGAAACCTTGGCAAAGGATCTTTCTGTCCGCTTTGGCGTAAATGCTTTTGCCCTTCCGGCAGATCTTTCGGTTTCGGGGGCTGCGGAACAGGTTTTCGAAAAAACGATCGAGCTGGTCGGTCGCCCGCCTGATCTTTTGGTAAACGATGCAGGCATCGGCTATAGCGGCGACGCTACTGAAATTCCGACGGAATCGGAAACAAAGATGGTCACGCTGAACATCGAAAGCCTAATGGTGCTTTGCAAACTTTCCCTCAAAACCATGTATGCCCGCCGTTGCGGTGTCATTTTGAACGTAGCGAGCGTCGCCGGTTTCCAGCCGGGACCTTATATGGCGGCCTATTATGCGAGCAAGGCTTTTGTCCTTTCCTATAGCGAAGCTCTTGCTGAAGAAGCGCGTCCTTATGGCGTCCGCGTTTTAACGCTCTGCCCGGGGACTGTCGATACGGGATTCCATTTCCAGGCAGGTTCTAAAAGGGGATTCTGGAGAACTCTTTTCAGCACTTCTCCGGAAAAAGTCGCTTGGGAAGCTGCGAAGGCGATCCTGCTCGGATTTCCAGACAGGATTGTTCCGGGACCTATCAACAAGGCTGTGCTCTTTGTGGAACGTCTGTTGCCGCGCTTTGTCGTGACGCATCTGACGGGCAAGTTCCTAAAGCCCAAGGATTAGGATGTTCCGTCACCCGGCGATATTTTGGTCTGTATTCCTGTTCATGACGGCTCTTTTTGCCGCAGAAGTCTTTCAGCTGCCCGAGCTGACTCCCGAAGCGAGAGCCTCGGTCGCTGAACTGTACGATCAGGAATGCTACGCCTGCCACCGCTGGAAGCGAAATTTTGCAGGCCCCGATATGCAGGGGAATGTGGAACGCTACTTGGACAATCCCAAAGGTCTTTTCGATTATCTCAAAGATCCACAACCAATCCACCCGGACAAGTATCGCCCGATGGAAATCAAGAAGCTCTCCGACAAGGACGCTTCTCTGATGGTTGCATGGCTGATTTCGCTCGCCAAAGATTCCTCGGCGACGGATCGACCAAAATAAGCTATATCTAAAATTTGTTCTATTATTTAGCCTCCAAAGGATGCTTTTCGTCCTATAAAGCGTCTTTTTTGTCGAAAATTTTCACATTTTTAACATAATTTTGCCGTTTATCGAACTTTTTTCTTGTATATTAAAATTGACGCAAAAAGCGCTATTGAATTATCGGAGATTTTATGGCTGAAGATTTACAGACACTGATTGATCGCATCCAAAAAGAAGCCGTGGACAAGGCTGAAGCCCAGTCCAGTGCAATTATCGCCAAGGCGAAGGAAGAAGCCGCAAGCATCATTAAGAATGCAGAAGCCGAAGCCGCCGCCAAGCTTGAAAAGGCCGATAAGGATGCTGAAGTCTATACAGAACGTAGCGAACGTGCCCTCGAACAGGCTGCACGTGACGTTTTGATTTCTGTGGGTCGTCGTTTTGAAAAGATCGTGAGCGATATCGTCGCTCTCCAGGTCGAAAAGAACCTTTCCGAAGCAACGGTCAAGGAAATGCTTCTTGCCCTCGCTAAGAATTACAATTCCGATCTCGCCGTCGTCTTCTCTGACGCAGACAAGGCGAAGCTCACTTCCTTTGTGACGGGTGAATTTGCCAAGGAACTCGGCAAGGGTGTCAAGGTCGAAAGCGATTCCGGCATCAAGTTCGGCTTCCGCGTTAAGGTAGAAAACGGCAAGATCTCTCACGAATTTACCGCTCCGGAAATCGCATCGGCGCTTTCCTCCATGGTTCGCCCGCAGATTGCTAAGGTTGTATCTAGCGCAGCTCAGGAAAAATAATTCATGAGCAATGCCGTTTATATTTCTGCGTCGCTTCCGTTTTTGCGGTTCGGAGATACGCCCCCGTTTTCGGTGGCGGATTTGCGCAATCGTTGCTCGAGCGTGATGAGCGAAAAAGAACTCGCCACGTTTGATGCAGTTGTCAACGGAGAGCCTAACGACGATCCTTTCGTCTCGGCATATCAGGCTCACGAGACTCAGTTGAAAAATATTTTAGGACATGCACGTGCCGCATCCTGGGGCCCAGATGTGCGTTTTACCGAACGCCCGTTCCCCGGCTATGACGTGACATTTGCCAAAATGGTAACGGACGCTTTTGCTAAACCGGATCCGCTTGAACGCGAACAGGATTTGGACCGCGCCCGTTTTTGGTTGTTGGACCAGCTCGCTCCCGATGAAGAATCGATGGCATTTCTCTATGCTTTTGCCAAGAAACTTCAAATTTGCGAACGTTGGTCCCGCATCTCCGAAGAAGCGGGGAATGCGGCTGTCCTCAAAGTAATTAATGATAACGATCCTGCTAGCAAGCAGGGATGATGACCGGAGGTCTTACTTTCAATGGCTAGTATCGGTAAAATCGTCGGAGTAAACGGTAACTTGATCCGTGTTGCATTCGACGGCGCAGTAGCACAAAACGAAGTCGGTTTCGCCAAGCTTTCGTCTGGTGTGGAACTTAAGAGTGAAGTTATCCGTATTCGCGGAGACTATGCAGAACTCCAGGTTTTCGAAGACACGACAGGCCTTAAGGCGGGCGACGAAGTCCACTTTACTGGAGAACTTCTTTCCGTGGAACTGGGCCCGGGCCTTTTGACTCAGGTGTTCGACGGTTTGCAGAACCCGCTTCCGAATCTTGCGGAAGAATGCGGATTCTTCCTGCAGCGCGGTAAGTATCTTCCGGCTCTTCCGCGTGATCGCAAATGGTCCTTTACTCCGACGGCTAAGGCCGGCGATACGGTGACGGGCGGCGATACGCTCGGTACTGTTCCGGAAGGCATTTTCAAGCACCGCATCATGGTGCCGTTCCGCGTTCGCGGTCAGGTGACAGTCGAATCCATCGTCCCGGCCGGTGAACATGTCATTGAAGATGTCATCGCCGTTTTGAAGGACGCCGAAGGCAAGAAGATCGAAGTCAAGATGTATCAGACATGGCCGGTGAAGGTTCCTATCAAGAACTACCAGGAACGCCTCCGCCCGACAAAGCCTCTCACGATGCAGCAGCGCATCATCGATACGTTCTTCCCGGTGGCTCAGGGCGGTACGTTCTGCACGCCGGGGCCCTTCGGTGCTGGCAAGACCGTGCTTCAGCAGTTGATGAGCCGTTATGCGGACGTCGATGTCGTGATTCTCGCCGCTTGCGGTGAACGTGCTGGTGAAGTGGTGGAGACCCTTCGCGAATTCCCGGAACTCAATGACCCGCGTACCGGCAAGAGCTTGATGGACCGTACGCTCATCATTTGTAACACGTCTTCCATGCCGGTGGCCGCGCGTGAAGCTTCCGTTTATACCGGAGTGACGATTGCTGAATACTATCGTCAGATGGGCTTGAACGTTCTCCTCCTCGCTGACTCGACTTCTCGTTGGGCTCAGGCTCTTCGTGAAATGAGCGGACGTTTGGAAGAAATCCCGGGCGAAGAAGCATTCCCGGCTTACCTCGAATCCACAATCGCTTCCTTCTATGAACGCGGTGGTGTGGTGAAGCTCCGCGATGGTTCTACGGGTTCCGTGACGATTTGCGGTTCCGTCTCCCCGGCAGGTGGTAACTTTGAAGAACCGGTGACGCAGGCTACCTTGAAGGTGGTGGGCGCATTCCTCGGCCTTTCCCGTGAACGTTCCGACCAGCGTCGCTTCCCGGCAATTCACCCGCTCGAATCTTGGTCCAAGTACGAAGGCATCATCGAATCCGCTAAGGTGGAAGAAGCCCGTCATATCCTCGCCGCCGGTAATGATGTGAACCAGATGATGAAGGTCGTGGGTGAAGAAGGTACGTCGATCGAAGACTTCATTACTTACTTGAAGTCCGAATATCTCGACTCCGTCTATCTGCAGCAGGACGCTTACCATGAAATCGATGCAGCTTGCTCTGCGGATCGTCAGAAGTACGTCTTTGACCGCGTTTACAAGATTTTGAAGACTCCGATGGAATTCGCCGATAAGGATTCCGCCCGTGGATTCTTCTTGAAGCTTACACAGGCGACTAAGGACTGGAACCGAGTTGCATTTGATTCTAACGAATTCAAGTCTCTCGAAGAACAGATTTTCAACTCCGTCGCAGAGGTCACGAAGAATGTATAAGGTTTATCATCGTATTGAACGTATTGCGGGTAGCGTTATTACCGTCAAGGCAGATGGCGTTGCCAATCAGGAACTCGCTCAGGTTACAAGCGCTCAGGGTACGTCTCTCGCTCGTGTGATCCGTATCGACGGTGACATGGTTGACTTGCAGGTGTTCGCTGGAGCTCGTGGTATTGCTACGGATTCTCAGGTTCGATTCCTCGGCAAGCCGATGGAAATCCCGTTCAGCGACGCTCTTCTCGGTCGAGTCTTTACCGGTGCAGGCGTTCCGCGTGACAACGGTCCGGCTATCGAAGAAAATCCGGTCCCTATCGGAGGTCCTTCGGTGAACCCGGCTAAGCGTATCATTCCGAAGACGATGGTGCGTACCGGTATTCCGATGATCGACGTGTTCAATACTCTCGTCGTTTCTCAGAAGCTCCCGATTTTCTCTGTCGCTGGTGAACCGTACAACCAGCTCCTCGCGCGTATCGCGCTCCAGGCTGAAGTGGACGTGATCGTCCTCGGTGGTATGGGCTTGAAGCACGATGATTATCTCTATTTGAAGGATTACCTTGACCAGAACGGTGCACTTTCCCGTACCGTGATGTTCGTCCACACGGCTTCCGACCCGATCGTGGAATCCTTGCTCGTTCCGGATGCCTCTCTCGCAGTGGCAGAACAGTTTGCGACCCGCGGCAAGAACGTGCTAGTTCTTCTCACGGATATGACGAACTTCGCGGATGCGATGAAGGAAATCTCGATTACGATGGAACAGATCCCGTCGAACCGTGGTTATCCTGGCGACCTTTATTCTCAGCTCGCCAGCCGTTATGAAAAGGCTGTCGACTTCGAAGGCTCGGGCTCCATTACGATTCTCGCCGTGACGACGATGCCGGGCGACGACGTGACCCACCCGGTTCCGGATAACACGGGTTATATCACCGAAGGTCAGTTCTATTTGAAGCACGGCCGTATCGAACCGTTCGGCTCGCTCTCCCGTTTGAAGCAGCAGGTGAACGGCAAGACCCGAAGCGACCACCGCACAATCATGAACACGATGATCCAGCTCTACGCAAGCTACAAGGAAACGCTTGAAAAGCAGTCCATGGGCTTCCGCATGAGTAACTGGGACAACAAGCTTTTGAAGTACGGCGAACGTTTCGAAAAGGAAATGATGGACCTTTCTGTTAACATCCCGCTCGAAAAGGCTTTGGATCTCGGCTGGGAAATTCTCGCCGACTGCTTTACTCCGGAAGAAACCGGTATTCCGTCTAAAATGATCAACCAGTATTGGCCGGGGAAGGGGTAATGGCGAAGGTCAAGCTCACAAAAAACGCTTTAAAGGCTGAACGCGATTCGCTCAAGCGCTACCAGCGCTATTTGCCGACGCTTTTGCTGAAGAAGCAGCAGCTTCAGATGGAGATGCGTACGCTTCAGGCAAAGGTGATGGCGAAAAGAGAGGAAGAAGACGCGCTTCGCAAGTCGATTGCGGGGTGGATCGGCCTTTATGCGGAACCTATTGAATGGGACAAGTATATTTCCGTCAAGGAAGTCCGCGAAGGCGAAGGCAACATCGCCGGTGTGGAAATACCGCTGTTTGACGGGGTAGACTTCAATGTCGCCATTCCAGATTTCTTTACGACGCCGGCGTGGCTCGATGAAGGTATCCGTTCCCTCCAGGGACTCATTTCCCTCCGTCTCGAACGCCGCGTGCTCGAAAAACAGTACGAACTTTTGTCCAATGAACTGCGCTCGACGAGCCAAAGAGTCAACCTGTTCGAAAAGGTGAAGATTCCGGAAGCGAAGGAAAACATTCGCACGATCAACATCTTCCTTTCCGACCAGCAGATCTCGGGTGTTGCGCGTTCCAAGCTGGCGAAGGGGAAGGCAAACGCTCGCATCCTCGCTCAGGAAGGAGCTGCTGCATGATTACTCCGATGAAGAAAGTGACGATCATCTGTCTCGACAGCGAGCGAAAGGCTTCTCTCGAAACCCTTCGCAGCATGGGCATTATGCACGTGACTCCGCTCAAGAATCCGACGGGCAATGCGCTGAATTCCGCACGTAACGATATGAATCGTGTGCAGAAGGTGCTCGAAACCCTTCCGGATGTGAAGAAGAAAGCTGAAGGCAGCTCTCTGAACGGCGAAGCGGTTGTCGAAGAAGTGCAGAAGCTTCTCCAGGTGCGCAAGCGTGCGGAAGACGATATTTCCGAAGCAAACAACGGGTTGATGCGTTACGAAGTGTTCGGGAATCTCGATCCGGATAGCGTCCGTGCTCTGGAATCTCGTGGCGTGTTTGTACGTCTTTATGTTTCGGAAGCCAAGAAGGCGTTCGAAGTCGAGGACAAGGAAGCTTTGGTCATCCCGTTTGGTGAAAGCGGGGAAGGCCTTTGCCGTGCGGTGATCAACCGCGGGGAATCTCCGGCTAAGCTTTCGACTCCGGCTACGGTTCTTCCGCTTCCGGCGCATTCGATTTCTCATTACCGTACCCTCAAGGAAAATGCTGAAAAGAAACTCGCTCTTGTCGAAAACCGTCTTTCGGAACTCGCTGCAGACAAGAAAAAGGTGCAGGACTGCTTGAAAGAAGCTTCTGACGCTTACACGTTCGAAGAAACGTCGGCGGGCATGCTTTCGTCGAACCTTCTCGCTGCAATCCAGGGCTTCTGCCCGGCTCTGCGTGTAAAGGAACTCGAAACGACCGCAAAGGCTTCTGGTTGGGCGCTCCGCGTGGAAGATCCGACGGACGAAGATAACGTTCCGACGCTTCTCACGTACAGCAAGGTTTCCCGCCCGATGCAGATGCTTTATGATATCATCGGTATTGCTCCGGGTTATCACGAAGTGGACGTTTCGAGCGTGTTCCTCGTGTTCTTCAGTATTTTCTTCGCGATGATCGTGGGCGACGTGGCTTATGGACTTTTGTTCCTTGCCATTACGCTCTATGTTCGCAAGAAGAATCCGAATTCCAAATCCTCTGGTTTTAGCTTCATGTACTTGATGTGTGGAGCTACAATCGTCTGGGGCATTTTCAATGGCAGTTTCCTCGGCCTGAAACCGGAATGGGCGGGCTGGAGCTACTACCTTGACTTTACGAATTACGCATGGCTTCCGGAACCTGTCCGTCACGCAATGCAGTGGATTCGCACAAGCGCTCCGACCGATCCTCAGGTGTTCGAGTCTTACAAGGCGTGGGTCCAAGATTTCAAGATTTTCCCGGAATCTTTCGTTCCTGGAGAAGCTGGGGCATCTCAGATGACGCACGTCCAGTTCTTCTGCTTCTGTCTCGCAGTGGTGCATTTAACCATCGCTCACGCTTGGAACATCATTATCCGTTTCAAGAGAAAGGATTCGACGTTCATGGCGCAGGTTGGTTGGCTCCTCTGCTGCTGGTTCATGTTTATGCTCGCGAACAACATGGTTCTTGGCTTTGCCCTTCCGGGTTTTGCAATTCCGCTGTTCGTGGTCGCTGCAGTTCTCCTTGTTCTCTTCAGCGTGCCGCCTAGCCGTTTGAAGCAGGACTGGATCTCGATTCCGATGCTCGCGTTGAACATCGTCAACAGCTTCACGGATGTGATCAGTTATATCCGTCTGTTTGCTGTGGGCATGTCCGGTGCGGCCATTGCGGAAGCGTTCAACGGAATGCTATCTCCGCTGTTCGGCTCGTTCGTCGGGGTCTTTGGCGCCGCCGTCATTCTACTTTTCGTACATGGCTTGAATATTGCGCTTGCTTTGATGGGGGTTGCCGTTCATGCAGTACGTTTGAATACACTTGAATTTTCCAATGGCTTGGATTTGCAGTGGAGCGGCTATGCTTTCTCCCCCTTCTCCAAGAACAAAAATTAACCAAGGGATAAATCCCACTACCTAATAAGAGGAATAGAAAATGGATCCGAATACAACATTGACTCTCGCGAAAATGGGTGCTGCAGCTGCTCTCGGCTTTGGCGCTATGGGCTCTGCCCTTGGGTGCGGTACGGCTGGTATGTCTGCAATCTCTGTCTGGAAGAAGGCTTACGCTCAGGGTAAGGGCGCACTCTTCACCCTTCTCGTCTTCGTCGGTGCTCCGATTTCCCAGACGATTTACGGCATGCTGCTCATGAACTTCATCTTGAACTATGTGGCTAGCGTTCCGGCTGGCGAAGTGGCTAACTGGGGCGGTTGCCTCGGTGCCGGTATCTTCGGCGGTTTCGGTCTCATGGCTTCCGCTTGGTTCCAGGGCAAGTCCGCAGCTGTCGCTTGCGACGCTCTCGGCGAAACCGGCAAGGGCATGGTGAACTACCTCATGGTGCTCGGTATCGTTGAAACGGTTGCCTTGTTCGTGCTCGTCTTCTCGATGATGGTTCTCTAATCCTTTTCCATAGAGCGTTAAACTTATGGATCAGGAAACAATGACCACATTAGCCAAGTTCGGGGCTGTAGCTGCGCTAGGGCTTTCCGCGTTTGGCTCCGCACTCGGTTGCGGTACAGCCGGCATGGCCGCCATTGGTGCATGGAAAAAAGCGTACCTGAAAGGGAAGAATGCGCTTTTCACCTTGCTCATCTTTGTCGGCGCACCGATTGCACAGACGATTTACGGCATGCTCCTGATGATGTACATCCTGGGACGAATCGGCCCGGAAGGCTCCGATCCGACGGCGACCCTTTGGCCGGCTTACTTGGGTGTGGGCATCTTTGGAGGCCTTGGCATTGCTATTTCCGCATGGTTCGTGGGCAAGTCCGCAGCGAATGGCTGTAATGCTCTCGGTGAAACGGGTAAGGGTCTTGTGAACTACTTGATGGTGCTTGGCGTCGGTGAAACGGTTGCCTTGTTCGTGATGGTGTTCTCGATGATGCTTATTTCCATGTAATCGGAATAGCTGAATATTTTCTGAAGACTCCTCGAAAGGGGAGTCTTTTTTTAATTTGTTAGCGAAACCGCGTTCTCCGTTTGAAAAGGTTGGTTTATAGATGAAGACTTCGAAAATTCAGATTCTGTGCGGATTAGCTGCTTTGATCCTTGGGGCGTGTGATTTTTCGACTGCCGAAGAAATCGCGGAAGAAGCTTCGAGCGTTTCTTGTCCAAAGGCACTTGTTTGCCCGGATTCGCTTGAAGCCGAAACGATCTGTGATGCCCGAGACGGGAATGTTTATAGGACAGTCCAAATCGGAAGCCAGACTTGGCTTGCCGAAAATATGAATTACTGCATGAACGCATCCTGGTGTTACGATGACGGCGCTTCGAATTGCGATGTTTATGGGCGCCTTTATGAATGGAGCTCCGCTGTGAAGGCATGCCCCGATGGCTTTCATTTGCCGAGCCAAGACGAATGGGATTCCTTAGCCGCTTATGCTCTTGAAAACGCGGGGGATGAAAATACCTCTTTGCGGAGTACGGAATCGTGGGATTCGGACTTAGTGACGCCGGGAAATGATATTTTGGGCTTTAACGCTCTTGCTTCGGGGCGTTACTATTTCCGCGCGTTTTCCGATTTGGGTTTCAAGGCTTATTATTGGACACGTGAGTCGGAAACCACGACGACTGCCTATATCCGAACATTGAGCGGTATGATCAATACGATGGGATTCGGCAATTCCTTCAAGGATTCCGGCCTTTCGGTCCGTTGTCTGAAAGATTAAAGATTTTGCTTGCCAAATGAAAGAATTCTTACTACATTTGTAAATATGAGAACGACTTTGATCTTAAACCTTCTAAACGATCGACTTCCGGGTTTTAGCTCTGGAGCGGTATCCGTTTTTGGATAGGTTTTTGGTTTAAACGCGAAACGTTAGTTTTAAACAAAAATGGCCCGCTCTTTCTTGGCGCGGGTCTTTTGTTTTGCATAAAATTCTAATTTTTTTGTGCAAGAATATCAAGGACTTTGCGGCCTAGAAGGTGCGGCAAGGAGATCAAAATGATTGAAGAAAAAAATCAGAGAAAACCGTTTATTTATGACGTGACTCTGCGTGACGGAAATCAGGCTCTGCCGAATCCGTGGAACAATGCACAGAAAAAAGACGTTTATCTGCAACTTTTGAAGCTCGGTGTCCAGGGTGCAGAAGTCGGCTTCCCGGCTTCTTCCGAAATGGACTTTGAATCGGTTAAGGAACTGGCTAAGCTCACCGCCCAGATGGCGGAAGAGGGCAATGTCGAAGCTCAGAACATTGTCGTTTCTGGCTTGGCCCGTTGCGTACCGAGTGACATTCAGCGTTGCTGGGATGCGGTGAAGTACGCTCCGCATCCGCGTATTCATACGTTTATCGCAGGCAGCCCGCTTTCGATGGAACACGTTTTGCACATGACCCCGGAACAGGTGAAGGAACGCGCTGTCAGCTGCGTAAAGCTTGCCAAGTCTTTGGTCGGTGACAAGGGTGACGTGGAATTCAGCGTGGAACACTTTGGCGACTGCCTCGAAAACATGGATTTTGTGATCGATGAATTGAAGGCTGTGGTCGAAGCCGGTGCGACGACGATCAACCTGCCGAATACGGTGGAACGTTACCGTCCGGCTCTGTACGTGAACCAGATCAAGCAGGTATATGACGCTCTGCCGAAGAATATCACGATTTCTGTTCACTGCCATAACGACCTCGGTATGGCGACGGCTGCAACCGTGGAAAGTTTCTATGCGGGCGCAAATCAGTTGGAAGTCTCCTTGAACGGCCTCGGTGAACGTTGCGGTAACACGAACTTCTATGAAGTCGTCGTGGCTCTCGCGAATTCAGGAACGCCTGTGGACATTCATCTTGACCGCATTTACGAAACGGCCATTCTCATTTCGCAGTGGTCGGGCGTGAACATTTACAGCCGAGCACCGCTGATCGGTGCCGAAGCTATTGTGCATCGTAGCGGCATTCATCAGGACGGCGCAAGCAAGACGAAGGACCTGAAAAAGGGTGCCTACCGTCCGATCGATTACTCGATGATCGGTCGCCATCAGAACGATTCTCTGGGCTTCACAAGCCAGAGCGGCCGTACCGCGGTTTATGAAATTGTGACCAAGTTCGGTTACAAGCTCTCTCTCGCAGAGGCGGCAGAACTGCAGCCGATTCTCAAGGCGGCGAGTGAAAAGGAAGGCGAACTGTCCGCAGATCGCGTCCTTGACATTTTCCGTGAGCACTTCATCAATGTGAACGGACATTTGATCTTTAACAACATCGAAGTGATTCCGGACGAAAACCGCTTTATCTTCCACTTCAAGAAGGACGGCGAAGCGATTGTAAAGTCCGTTACGGCGGAAGGTCCTGTGGAAGCGGCTCTTATCTTGATGCGAGAAATCGGCATGCCGGTGGAACTCGTCAAGTACCGTCAGCTCGTGGTGCCTGAAAAGGATAAGCTCTGGGCGGGTCGTGGATTGAGCCGAATTGTGCTGAAGGTGAACGACAAGGAAGTCGAAGGCCGTGGCGTTTCGAGCGATACGCTCAAGGCGAACATGCGCGCGATCTTCTGCGGCGTGAACTTGCTGTACAAGTAAGATTTTGAATTCGATGAAATCCGCATTCTGCAAAGGGTGCGGATTTTTTGTTGTTGTCATTTTTTGACATATAAAATTTAGTATAATATAGCCGATGGGTGACTTGAAAGTTTTAATTTCGAAAGAAGATCTTGAAAAGCGCGTGGCGGAACTTGCCGCGGAAATTTCTGCGAAGGAACGAATCGACTTGGTGGTCGGTGTGCTGACGGGTGCGTTCATTTTTGTGGCGGATCTTGTGCGCGCGATGTCTTCCCCGAATTTAAAGGTTCAATTTGTGAAGGCGAGCAGTTACGGAAACGGGACAAAACGTTCTTCGTTTACAGTTTCGGGACTGGAAAAATTGGATGTCCAGGGAAAGAATGTGCTTTTAATCGATGACATTTTCGATACGGGGCATACGCTTTGTAATCTTTCGAAAGCGGTTTTAGAATGTGGCGCAAAAACGGTCAGGACCTGCGCGCTTCTCGATAAGCCTAGCCGTCGCGAAGTGAATTTTGATATCGATTACAGGGGATTCACGATCGAAAATCTTTTTGTCGTCGGATATGGTCTGGATTATGCGGATGCATATAGGTCGCTTCCGGATGTGTGCTATTTTCCTGAAGAAAAAAAATAATCAGAGGTGTAGAGTATGAAAAATCGAATTCCTGAAGCAATCATTTTGGCCGTCGCTGTGGTCATTTTCGGCGCATGCATTTACTGTGGCATGAAAAAAATGGTCAATCGGGATCGCGTGGTGCATGTGCGGGGTCTTGCCGAAATAGAAGTTCCTGCGGATAAGGTTTTTTGGGGCTTGAACTTTAACGAACTCGGCGATGACATTCCGGCGATCTACAAAAAGATTTCGGAAAAGAATTCGGTCGTGAAAGAGTTCCTGAAGAAGTACGGCATTCAGGATTCGGAAATCACGGTGAATGCTCCAGACGTGACGGATAACGAAGAAATCGTTTATAGGGAAAAAGCGCCGAAATTCCGCTACACGGTCTCGTCGTATATTTCCATTGCATCGACGAATATCGAGGCGGTTCGAAAACTCCAGACTGCGATTGCAGAACTTGTATCGCAGGGAATCACGGTGCGTGCGAACTATGCAGACTTCCAGTTCACCGGGTTGAATACCGTAAAGCCGAAGATGATTGAAGATGCGACGCACAATGCCCGCGAAGTGGCGGAAAAATTTGCGAAGGATTCCGAAAGCAAACTCGGCAAAATCCGCTCGGCTTCTCAAGGCTATTTTAGCATTGACGACCGCGATCAGAATACGCCGTACATCAAAAAGGTGCGCGTCGTGACGACGGTCGACTTCTCGTTGGAAGATTAAAGGCTTTTTAGTTTTTCTTCGACAGACTGCAAACTTTGAATTAACGCCTGCGCAATTTCGCCAGGCGTTTTTGCTGTTTTGTCTGGATTTTGGATGGGGAAGTTTTCGTCTGCATCGGTTTCTAGACGAAGGTTTTCTCGGGGAATGGCGCTAAGGGAAGCTTGGGTAGAAGCCTTGCGGAAGGAATCTGGGTGAACAGAAAAAAGCGCATTCATGCGGAGAGCGCGCTTGACAACTTCCTTGTCGCCGCCAAAACGGTGAAAAATGGGGAAGGCGTTAGAACGTGGGAATCCGAGATCTTCTAGAATTTTGAGAATGCGACGGTAATCGCCGACAGCGTGAATCATCAGCGGACGATTGAATTCCAGGGCGAGCCTTGCTTGTGAAATGAAGATTTCTTCCTGGACTTCTTCCGGAGCGTATCCCGGAAAGCGCTTGTCGAGCCCGCATTCACCGACATAGGCTTTAGGAAATTTTTGAAGAAGGCTTCGAAGCTGTTCTAGGCCTTGAAGGGAATCCTGTTCAGCGATCATCGGGTGAATTCCGATGCATGGAACGAGCGTTTGAGGAAATTCCTTGAAAAGGGGAGTGCAGGCTTCCCATTCCCACGGTTCACAGGCGACGAGGACGCTTTGAATGTGGCGCCTGTGCAGTTCCCTGCAGATAAGTGCCGGTTCAGGGAGACGTGCCAAATGAACGTGGAAGTCGAGCCTTAGAAGACCTTGACTTTCTCCACAGTTTTCAAAGTGACCGTGGACGGAGGTTTCGGACAGGTTTTCTGTAAGGATTGAACTGGAAAGTGTTTCGGATTGGCTAGAACTCGGTAGTTTCACTATTATTTAGATTCTTCGAGCTCGTCAAGAATTTCTGCAGCGACGCCAACGCGGTCGTTGCAAGTGTGGTTCTTGGATGGTCGAAGCTCCGAGCAAAGGGTTCCATTGCAACGTTTGCGGAACTCTTCAGTAATTTTGTCTTTTTGGGCGGGGCAGTACTGGAGAGCTGCGTAGAGAGCCCCGCAAAGACCTCCTTCGGCACGTCCACCACCGCAGGATCTAAACCTTTCTACCTCGGACATATCGCCCTGGTGAGCGTTTAACCAGGCCGCTGCCACGGACATGGCGCAGTTGCCTAAGTGCTTGGCGTTATAATCTTTTGCGTATTCCTTCATACGTTTAATATATGAAAATAGTATTCTCCAAAAAAATGCTTTTTTCCCTCATTGCCAAGAATCGGAAAAAATGCAACAAAAAGAATGTTTTTTTTAGAAATTATGCCAATTTTGTTTAGAAAAAGTGTAATTTAAGGGGGGAATATTTTCAATCCTAGATTGGAAAAAATCCTTTTTCTGGAGATATCTATGGCAAAAAAAATGATTGCAGTCGATGGCAATGAAGCGACTGCTCGTGTCGCTTTTCAGGTAAGCGAGGTAGCGGCAATCTACCCGATTACTCCGTCAAGCCCTATGGCTGAACATGCGGATAACTGGAGCGCGGCTGGTAAGAAAAATATCTGGGGACAGGTTCCCCGTGTGTTTGAAATGCAATCCGAGGGCGGTGCCGCTGGTACCGTGCACGGAGCTTTGCAGGCGGGTGCTTTGACGACGACCTTTACGGCGTCTCAGGGCTTGCTCTTGATGATTCCTAACATGTACAAGATTGCGGGCGAACTCACTCCGACCGTATTCCATGTGACGGCTCGTTCTCTTGCCGCACAGGGCCTTTCGATCTTTGGGGATCATTCCGACGTGATGGCTTGTCGTCAGACGGGCTTTGCGATGCTCTGCTCTGCTTCGGTGCAGGAATGTCAGGATATGGCCCTCGTGGCTCACGCGTCTACTCTTGAAGGACGCATTCCGACGATGCACTTCTTTGACGGCTTCCGTACGAGCCATGAAGTGATGAAAATCGAAGCCTTGGACGACGATGTGATTCGTCAGGTGATTGATGACAAGTATGTGAAGGCATGCCGCGACCGCGCTTTGACGCCGGATCGTCCGACCATGCGCGGTACCGCTCAGAACCCGGATGTTTACTTCCAGGGTCGCGAAACGGTCAACCCGTATTACAACGTCTTCCCGCAGATTGTCCAGAAGTATATGGACAAGGTGGCAAGCTATACCGGCAGACAGTACCACTTGGTGGATTACGTCGGTGCTCCGGATGCAGAACGCGTGATTGTTGTTATGGGCTCTGCTGCTTCGACTGTAAAGGATACCATTGAATATTTGAACAAGAAGGGCGAAAAACTCGGTCTTTTGATCGTGCGCTTGTTCCGTCCGTTCCCGGCAGAACAGCTTGTGAAGGCTCTCCCGAAAACTGTGAAGAAAATTGCGGTTCTCGACCGCTGCAAGGAACCGGGTTCCGCTGGCGAACCGCTCTTGCAGGACGTCATCACGGCGATCTCTTCTGCGGCGATGAACGGCGAAATTACTTTGCCGCGCATTATCGGCGGACGCTACGGTCTTTCGTCGAAGGAATTTACGCCGGCGATGGTGAAGGCTGTATACGACGAACTCGCCAAGGATGCTCCGAAGGACCGTTTCACGGTGGGCATCATCGACGACGTGACGCACTTGAGCTTGGACGTGGATCCGAACTTCCATTTGGATAATACGTTTTTCCAGGCGATGTTCTTCGGTCTCGGTTCCGACGGTACCGTGGGAGCGAACAAGAACTCCATCAAGATTATCGGTAACGAAACCGCAAACTATGCACAGGGCTATTTCGTATACGACTCGAAGAAGTCTGGTTCGATGACGACTTCGCACTTGCGCTTCGGTAAGAGCATCATCGACGCTCCGTACTTGATCGAAGAAAATCAGGCGGACTTTGTCGCTTGCCACCATACTCCGCATCTCGAGTCCGTGGACATGCTGAAGTACGCGAAGGATGGCGCAACCTTCCTCGTGAACACTCCGCACTCCGCCGACACCGTGTGGGATACATTCCCGCGTCCGGTGCAGGAAGAAATCATCAAGAAGCACCTCAAGGTGTATGTGATCGACGCTTACGCCGTTGCCGCGAAGACCGGCATGGGCCGCCGTATCAACACCGTGATGCAGACCTGCTTCTTCTCTAAGCTCGGTAACGTGCTCGATGCCGAAACCGCCATCAAGTACATCAAGAAGTACGCCGAAAAGACTTACGCCAAGAAGGGTCAGGAAGTGGTCCAGAAGAACTGGGACGCTATCGACGCCTCTCTTGCTAACCTGTTCGAAGTCAAGGTTCCTGCTACTGTCACCAGCACCAAGGAATTCCGCGCTCCGATCCACGGCGACGCTCCGAAGTTCGTGAACGAAGTCACCGCAGAAATCATCAAGGGCAACGGCGAAAAACTTCCGGTTTCGAAGATGCCGGTGGACGGTGTTTTCCCGACCGGTACGACGAAGTACGAAAAGCGTGATCTTGCTTTGATGATCCCGTCCTGGAATCCGGAAGTCTGCTTGCAGTGCGGTAAGTGTGCCATGGTGTGCCCGCATGCAGCCATTCGCCAGAAAGTTGTAGACAAGTCCTCTGTCGCAAATGCTCCGGAAGGCTTCAAGTACACGGTTGCCAAGGGTTACAAGACCGATTTTGCCGAAGCCGTGTTCGCTATTTCTGTGTCGAGCTACGATTGTACAGGTTGTGGCGTCTGCGTTCAGGCTTGCCCGGCTAAGGACAAGGCCGACGAAACCAAGAAGGCCATCAACATGGTGCCGCAGGAACCCATCAAGGTTCAGGAAGGCAAGTGCTTCGACTTCTTCGTCGATCTCCCGGAATTCGACCGCACCAAGGTCAACAAGAACCTCGTCAAGCAGGCCATGCTCCTCGAACCTCTGTTCGAATTCTCCGGAAGCTGCGCAGGCTGCGGCGAAACCGCTTACGTGCGTCTCGTTTCTCAGCTGTTCGGTGACCGCATGGTTGTCGCGAACGCTACGGGTTGCTCCTCCATTTACGGCGGTAACCTCCCG
>NZ_JALFIA010000087.1:0-30091 GCF_022776125.1 Hallerella sp.
TTTTTTAGGGATAAAATGTCGATTAGACAGCGCCCTGCCACTTCATTGCATCGGCAACCTTGAGGAAGCCGGCGATGTTTGCTCCCATGACGAGGTTCTTCTTGTCGCCGTACTTGGCAGCAGCAGAGGAAGCAGCCTTATAGATGGAGCACATGATACCGTCGAGCTTCTTGTCGACTTCTTCGAAGGTCCAGGAGAGTCGTTCAGAGTTCTGGGACATTTCGAGGCCGGAGGTAGCCACGCCACCCGCGTTAGCAGCCTTTGCAGGTCCAAAGAGAACGCCAGCCTTCTGGAAGGCTTCGATAGCTTCCGGAGTAGACGGCATGTTTGCGCCTTCGGCGACAGCCTTCACACCGTTAGCGATAAGGGCCTTGGCACTTTCGAGGTCGAGTTCGTTTTGGGTAGCGCACGGAAGAGCGATGTCGCACTTGACCGTCCAAACGCCCTTGGAACCTTCGTGGTATTCAGAACCCGGAACGAGCTTGGCGTATTCGCTGATACGAGCGCGCTTGTTGTTCTTGAGGTCGAGAACGACGTCGAGGTTGATGCCGTTCGGGTCGTAGATGTAGCCGTTGGAGTCAGAAACGGTCACAACCTTGCCGCCGAGTTCCGTAGCCTTCTGGCAAGCGAACTGGGCAACGTTGCCCGAACCGGAAATCACGACAGTCTTGCCCTGGAAGGAGTCGTTTGCGAGGTCAGCGAGCATTTCGCGGGTGAAGTAGCAGAGGCCGTAACCGGTAGCTTCGGTACGGGCGAGAGAACCACCATAGGAGAGGCCCTTACCGGTGAGAACGCCAACCCATTCGTTGCGAATGCGCTTGTACTGGCCGAACATGTAACCGATTTCGCGAGCGCCAGTACCCTGGTCACCAGCCGGCACGTCCGTGTCAGCACCGATATGCTTGCAGAGTTCAGTCATGAAGGACTGGCAGAAGCGCATCACTTCGTTGTCGCTCTTGCCCTTAGGATCGAAGTCGGAACCGCCCTTGCCGCCGCCCATCGGGAGCGTGGTCAAGCTGTTCTTGAAGATCTGTTCGAAACCGAGGAACTTGAGCATGGAGAGTGTGACTTCGTTACGAAGACGGATACCGCCCTTGTAAGGACCGATAGCAGAGTTGAACTGCACGCGGTAGCCACGGTTCACCTGAACCTTGCCCTGGTCATCAACCCAAGGGACGCGGAACGTAATCACGCGTTCCGGTTCAACGAGACGGTCGATAACACCGTTCGTTTCCCAAGACTTGTCCTGTTCGAGGACCGGGTCGAGAGATTCGAGGAATTCACGGACAGCCTGGTGGAAAAGGGCCTGATCCGGGTCACGTGCTACGACTTTGTCATAGACAGATTTGAGGTATGCGTTTTTGATTGCCATTTTTTTTCTCCAATGAATGACATGTTTGTTCTTGTCGAGAGAAAATATAACAATAGCGAAAACAGAAAAATTTCGCCTAAAAAATTTAAAATGTTACAAAAATGTCAAATTAAAAACGCGAGATTTTCAAAAGTGGCTTTTGTTGGAATTTCGCCAAAAACCCACTTTTCAAAAAATGACAAAAATGTAATCCGACTAAAAAATTTTTTTTGAAAGAAAAAAGGTATTTTTGAAAAAAAGGCAAAATGATGCAAATGAGTCAATTTCACTCCATTCCGGCCATGTTTCTGGACATGTGTCGCTCGAAAGACTTTCCGGGTTGGTTTCGGAGAGTGGACGGTTCTTGGGAAGAATACTCGGGAAAACGTTTGGAAGAGACGCTTTTCTTTGCATCGCTTGCTTTTGCGAAATACGGCGTAGGAGAGGGGAAAAGTCTTGGCATTATTGCTTCTACCTCTCCGAATTGGATTGTGGCGGATTTAGCCTGTGAAGTGTGTCATGCGCCGACCGTTCCTCTGTTTCCGAACATTAGCGAAGAACATTTTCAGTTCCAGTGTGATGATTCCGAAATCGGTTTTTTGGCCGTGGACAATGTGGATGTTTTGGATGCGGGAATCCGCAAGCACATGGCGCGTTTCCGCTATATCATTTGCTTTGATGATCATGCAAAGCTTCCGGTCAATGGGATTTACTGGAAGAGCCTTTTGAAAGAGGGTGAAATTCTTTCCAGGGAATATGGAACGCAGGAATGGTTCAAATACAAGATCGATACGATCAAGCGCAGCCATTTGTTCTCGGTCATTTATACGAGCGGTTCGACGGGATGCCCGAAAGGTGTGGAACTTTCGCATCGCAACATGCTCTCGATGGTCGGTTCTTTGGAATCGATGATCGATCCAAAGCCTGAAACGGATGCGGGCTTGAGCGTGCTCCCGGTGGCGCATGTGTTTGAACGCATGGTAATCTGCTTTTACATGCGCAAGCATTTGAAGGTTTACTTTGCCGATTCTCCAAAGAATATAGGCGTCATCGCGCACGAAGTGCACCCGACAATCGGAACGTTTGTGCCGAGAATTCTTGAAAAGTTTGCCGACGTGATTACGTCGAGAGAGTATAGGTTGACAGGTGCAAAGCGCATGCTGGTGCATCGCGCGATCCGTTTTGCCAAAAAGAACATTCCGGGACACGGCAAGGTGCGTCGTGCGATTTACGACAAGCTTGTCTATGCAAAAATTCGAGAAGCTTTGGGTGGTAAGTTCAAGTGGATTATTTCGGGCAGTAGCGCTTTGAACAAAACGGTTTACCGCTTTTTGGTGAACATTGGGTTCCCGATCTTTGAAGGCTACGGCCTCACGGAATGCTGCCCGGTGATTAGCGTGAACGTGCCTCAGGCAAATCGCATGGGATCCGTGGGCAAGCCTCTGGAAAGCCTCGAAGTGAAAATCGGCGAAAAGCATGAAATTTTAGTGAAAGGCATGAGTGTTTTCCAAGGCTATCGCAACATGCCTGATATGAATCGAGCCGCCTGGACAGAAGATGGATTCTTCCGTACAGGTGACCAGGGATTTTTGGACAAGGACGGCTTTCTCTTTTTGACAGGCCGCATCAAGGAAATCTTTAAGACGAGTACGGGAAAGTACGTTTCACCTGTGCCGATTGAACTTGAACTCGTCCGTCATCCGCTGATCGATGCGGCGATGATTGAAGCGAATAATCGCAAATTTGTTTCTGCGCTTCTCTTTATAGGCTATGACGAAGCTATGCGAATTTTGGGAAAAAGGCGTGCCGATTTCAATGCGGAAGAAGCCTGCCAAAATCCAGAAATTCTGGAAACACTACAGGCCTATGTGGATGCGGTGAATCGCAAGTTCAATCGTTGGGAACAAATTAAGAAGTGGACGCTTGTGGCGGAACCGCTTGCCGTTGAATCGGGAATGATGACGCCGACTTTCAAACTGCGCCGTGGTGCCGTAGAAAAACGTTTCCACGACCAGATTGAAAAGATGTATCTCGAATAAGTTTATTCTTTTGGGTAAGCGCAGCAACGGAACGAAATGGATGCGTCCGTGTAAAAGGCTGCGGCTCCCTTGTACGCAACAGATTCACCGGTGAAGAATACGGCTTCGGTGCGGACCGGTTCGTAAGTCAAGTTGCCTGCGAGTTCCTTGAGCCATTTTTCGCCACCGCTCTTGTATTCGGAAAGGGGCGCATAATCTTCGCCGAGGGAGTCGCCGTCTGCATTAGAAACCTTAAAGAATTGCACGGAATCCGTGAAATCCTTTTGGGTCAAGATCTTGTACAGGGTACGGGTCGTGTCTTCGGTGTAGCTCGTGTCCACTTTCGCGCCTTCACGGTACAGGTAAACGGTTTCTTGCGTATAACCGGCACGGGTGCGGTTCGGAATCGAATATGTGGTACACTTGGAAAGCGATTCGCGGGATTCTCCCGAGTAATAGATGTAACTCGAACCACGGAGAACGTAGAGAGTTGTATCATCCGGGCCGATGACCCATTCCTGGAAGCCGCCTGAAAAATTGCGGACTCCGTCTGGGCTTACGCAGAGCTTGTTGCGTTTGGAGAGATCCGTGGCGCTTGTGGAATCGTTGTTGCCGACGTCGCAGTATTTGTACAGGTAATCGGAAGCGCTGAAGTCGCCTTCTTCGATGACACCGTAAGAAGTTCTGCCCTGGGCGGTACAGGCCGCTTTCCAGTCGGCGGATTTGCAAAGGGAAACGGTGAAGCCGCTCGCCGAAATGCCTTCGCAAGCTGCGACTGCTTCTGCGTGTAGAACGTTATGGGCGAAGGTGCTGTCCGTGTCCATGTGCTCGTACTTTTCGATGCAGAAACGCGTTGTGTCGCTTGTGCGGACAGGTACAAATCCGTCTGGGCATTTAAGATCGGATTCAGGTCCGAGCGTCACCTGGATGGTGTCGATTAGAGCTTTGGAATAATAGCCCGAGGAATCGATTGAACGGACGCGGACGATCAGTGTGTCGCCGGGGATGACCCAGCGGAGCGTGTCGACGACGTATGCGCCTGTCGCGGAAACCTTCATGGTGTCGCCGTCGATGTCATAGGACTTGATATATTTTTCTTCGGATTCGCCGCCGGCGTTCGTCGCCTTTTCCCATTCTTTGCCGTTCCAAAGTTCTACGACGTAGCTCTTCACTTCGCGGTAGCAGTATTCTTCAAAACAGTACGTGGGGTAGTGGAGTATCGAGTCGGCTGTAATTCCGCTTGTATCGGTTAGGGGATCAACGCTACGGGCCCAATAGATGAGGACTCGGTTCGAATTGAGGAATGCCTTGGTGGAATCGGTCGTGTCGGAGCGCACCCAGAGCTTGTTCCCAATGAGCGGCGCGATCTTGTCGGTTGTCATAAAGAGCTGGTTCGTTTCCACGGATCCAGTGCCGGAAGCGTTTCCTGCGGAATCATAGGCGATGATACCGATCGTGTACTTGCTTTCGGGCTGAAGACCTTCGATGATCATGCGGTAACGGTTTGCTTTGTCATTTGAAAAGTCGAATCCATCGCCATCGATTACGGCGATGCGCAGATAGTTTTTGTTTGTCACAGACGAAGAGGTTTCATCGATCCAAAGGGAATCGTTGGTGAAGCGGAAACGGTGATGTCTTTTCCAAAAGGCTTTGCCGGTGGAATCCGTTTTGCCGTTGTGGGTGATTTTCACCTTCACATTGCGAATGTCTTGTTCTTCGTTTTCGGCCCAAAGGAGAATGTTGTAGCCGGCGATTGGTCCGGAAAGGCTTTCGGGCGCGTAATAATCACGCTGATCGGTTGGACGCGCCCAGTCGATGGCTACGCCTGTCGTCCAGACGGAATCGCTGATCGTGACAAGGGATGGGGCAAGGTCATCGCCGAAGTGGACGAAAACATGCTGGACATCGCCTTCCTTGTCGTTGTCGTTGTATTCGCTCCAGATGGCGATTGCAAGACTGTCGCGTTCCAAGTATTGGTAAACGTACTCGGTCAGGTCGAGCGTGTCGTAGAGCTTTTCCGAGTTCTTAAACGGAACCTTGATCGAATGTTCGGTGGCGCCGCTGGGAACGTTCGTCGTGGAATCGTTGATGTAGACGGTATCGATCCAGATGTGGAACTGGACGAGATCATCCGTTTCGATTGGAATTCTCCAGCGCATCTGGTAGCAGTAGCTGGTCGTGTCGCTTTTCGAAGAGCACCCGCGGATGATGGATAAATCCTGAACGGCACGTTCAAAGCGATAGTCGTCTTCGCTTGTTTTGTCCGAGCAGGCAAAAAGGGCGAGTGTAACCAGTAAAACGGCAAATGTCTGCAGTAATGATTTCATCAACCCTAAGATACAAAAAATCCTAGGGAGGAATTTACATCTGTCCTTTGTTCAGACCCTTAGTCGGCAGGTAGCGAATGGAACCGTCATTCTTGAGGATGATGGCGACGCCTGCGAGATAGTTCAGCCAACGGCCGGTTTCGTACTGCTTGACGTCAACGGTTCCGTTTGTCGCATAGACGAGGAATGGAACGAGGAAGGTATCGTGCGTTGCCATAATCGAAAGCTTATGACCTTGGACATTCGGCAAAACCTGATCGTTCACAAATTCTTCGGCACGGTCCGCTAAGGTGTAGAAAGCGTCTGCAAATTCGCCGAGGTAAGCGTACTTGGAAACGACTGTCCAACCGCCGCCATTGCTGTTTTTGTATTCTTCAAACTTTGTCGTATCTTGGACGAACCAGTTGCCGTCCAAACCGTCTAAGACTTCGGCATCGCATTTTTCATTACGTCCGTCGGCGATACCGAAAACGGTCTGCATAGTGCGAACGAATCCTGAGTAAGCGTAGTAAGCGGTGACGTTTGAATCGATTAAAGTCGTGCCCACGTACTTGGCTTGTTTTTTTCCTTCGCGGGTCAGCTGAGCGGTACGGCTGTAATCCGAAGAGCGTTTCGCATGGCGAATTACAAAGACAACGCTTTCCGTGGAATCCAGGCTTGCATAAATTTCAGCCATGGTGTAGAAACCGTCATTTTCAAGTTCGCCAGGATCGTAAGAGGACGCGGATGAAGAGGAATTTCCACAAGCGGCGAAAGACAGTGCTATGATGGTGGCTGTAAAAAAGACAGTCAGGCGAAGAGTCAGGTTTTTCATAGGAAGATTCCACAAAACACGTGATACGGATAACGAGCATTCTAAATATAAATCGCGTTTGAAAAAGCTTTTGCAAAATTTTGGATGCGTAAATTATATTATGGAAAATTGGAAATAATCCGTGGAGCGTTTATGCATTTTTATATTCCGACAAATATTTACGTGGAAAAGAATTGCGTGCAACATCACGCTAAAGACGTGCTTGCTTTAGGCAAAAAAGCGTTGATTGTGACCGGCAAACATTCCGCAAAAACAAATGGATCCTTGGATGATGTTTTAAAAATTTTGCAGTCGGGAAATGTTCCATATCAAATTTTTAACGAAGTCGAAGAGAATCCTTCGGTGGAAACCGTCGCCTGTGCGGCAGAAATGGGAAAGGCTTTCGCCACAGACTTTGTCATTGGAATCGGAGGAGGTTCGCCGATCGATGCTGCGAAGGCGATTGCGCTTTTGATAGCGAATCCTTCTGAAACAGAAACGAGCCTTTATACGCCGAAGGATTTGAAGACGCTTCCGCTGCTCGCTGTTCCGACAACCTGTGGAACGGGAACCGAAGCGACTCCAGTATCGGTTTTGACGAACCGCAAAGGCGGATTCAAGAAGAGTATTGCTTGCAAGATTTTTCCGACGCTTTCCTTGGTAGACGGCAAGTATTTAGCCTTTGCCGAAAAAGAATTGATTCTGAATACCGCTGTCGATGCGCTTTCGCACATGGTTGAAAGTTATTTGAATAGCCAGTCGAATGTTTATAATCGCATGTTCCCGGAATACGGATTAAAAATTTGGGAACAAAATAAGAATGCGCTCCTTTCGGATGCGCCGATCGATGAAAAACTTTACGAGAATTTGATGCTCGCTTCGACGCTTGCTGGAATGTCCATTGTGCATACGAGTACCGCTTTGCCACATGGAATGAGTTACGATCTTACGTACAATCTTCGTGTTCCGCATGGAAAGGCGGTGGGGTATTTTCTTGCCGCATACATGAAAGCCTGCGAAAAGTCGGTGCCGGCGGACGTGCGCACAATCTTGGATCTGCTTAAGCTTAAAGACGTCGCCGCGTTTGCGGAAATGGTGAAGGCTATGATTGGAACGTATGAACTTCCCCGTGCGACGGTCGAATGCTTTGCACAGCGTATGTGTGAAAACTCTTCGAAGTTAAAGCTTGCCCCGTGTGAACTTTCGAAAGAAGACGTATGGGAAATTTATAGGGAAAGTTTGATAATAAATTAACAATTATCCATGATTCTAAAGCTCGGAAGGGAAACCTTTAGGTATATACTGAATACCCATTAACGGATAACAAAAAACGCTCGCAGGACTGCGGGCGTTTTTTGTAAAAGCTGGTTGCTGAACTATTAACGAGAATAGTATTCGACCACGAGCTGTTCCTGGAGCTGGACCGGAATCTGAGCGCGGAGCGGGGTAGCCACGAGCTTGCCTTCCATCTTGTCCTTATCCACGGTCACGTATTCCGGGAGAGCCGGAGCGTTTTCGAGAGCTTCCTTGATCTGAACGTGGTTCTTGGAACGTTCACGAACAGCGATCACGTCGCCGACCTTAACGAGACGGCTCGGGGAGAAGCTACGAACACCGTTCACGGAGAAGTGACCGTGAGCGACATACTGACGAGCAGCGAAAATGGTACGAGCAAAACCCATACGGAAGACGAGTGCGTCAAGACGGGTTTCGAGAAGAACCATCAGGTTATCACCTGCAGAACCTTCACGACGGTTGGCTTCGGCATAAGTCTTAGCCATCTGTGCTTCGGAAATGTTGTATGTAAAGCGAAGGCGCTGCTTTTCAACAAGCTGTTGCTTGTAAACGGAAGCGGACTTCTTACGATCTTGACCGTGCTGGCCAGGTCCGAAATTGCGACGGTCCAGAACCTTTTGGGTCTTTTGGGTGGTTGCGAGCCCGAGAGAGCGGGCGACCTTAGCTTTGGGTCCACGATAAGAGGACATTGTTACCTCGAAAGGAAGCTCTTTAGTTAAACCTGAGACGCTGGCAGAGCTTGGCGCGGCATTTCAGGGTAGGGAAAAGATAGTAAATCTTTCGCCAAATGTCTTTTTTATTCGTTGATGTACACGATTAAGGTGTCTCTGGCACGCGGATCGGCCTTGCTTTGGGCAATTAGGCGGATAATTTCGCCTGCATGGGAGGCGTCGCTTGTGATAGCGATGTTCGTTGCGCTCAAAAGCTGTTCCGTTCCGTAGCTTTCGCAGGAACCTTCCGTGTAGGAGGACTGGATAAAGTTTAGATCTGCGCACGGGGTGTACCAGAGGGCGTAGTTGCTCACGTCGGAAGGTTCTGCCCGGAGAGTCAGGCTTTCGAAGTAGAGGGTATCGCCGATGGATGCGCTCTTGCTTTGGAGTTCTTTTTCCTTTTCTTCATCGTAGAAGCTGAACTTCGTCACGTAGTTCAAACGCTGGATGACCGCTTTGAGGGTGAGTTCCTGGCTTTCGGTTTTCGGTGGGGAGTTCAGGCGCACATAGTGCAGGTAATAGGCTCCCTTTTCCGGGGCGATGAATTCGGGGCTTGTGGCGGTAATGTTTGCCACGGAATCGCCTTCTGCATTCAACACGGTGTAGGTTGCCGGGTAGCTTGCTCCGGTGTAATAGCCTTCGATATCGTGATAAATGAGGATGCTATCGCCCTGGGCGAGGTCGGCAAGCCAAACGTATTGCTCCTGATACAAGTAATACTTGGCGGCGTCGTTACGTTCGCGGACAATGGTGAGCGTGTCGCCGACTTTTTGAATGGAGTCCGGGTTTGCAAAGTATTCGCCCTGTTCCAAGTTTCGGGAAGTGGTGATGATTGTGAAATAGGCGTATGGGCCTGTCTGGTAGTTGGGGAACGATTGCGGAGTGATTTGGACCGAGTAATCGCACGAAGCTTTCGGGAGAATCTGTTCGTCGATCGAAGAAGTGCCTGTCGCGATGGTTGCATCTTCCTTCTGGAGGTCGATGCTGACAAGAGACTTTCCGGTGACGTTCACGTTAATGCTCTTGCCGGTTTCTGCAGTGAAGTGGATGATCGCTTTTTTCGCCGATTCGCCGAGCAGGAAGACTCCGTGGATTGTATCGCCGAGGGAAAGATCCACGGTGGACGAGTCGCCTGTGTAGGAGAAGTATCCCGGGTACATTTCAGCGGCGATGCGAATTGTGTATGTCGAATCCTTGTCCAAGCTGACTTGAGGAATATCGACGTAGTAGAATCCGGATTCTGCTGTTGTGACGAAATTTGTCACAGTGTATTCGTCGGTGCCGAGAACTGTGTAAAGGTTCTGGGTGCTATAAGTGGTATCGCCGTTCTCATCGAGCGTATAAGATTCCGGGATAAGGATTGTACCCTGTTCTTCACGGACAAAGAGCGAATCCGCATGGCCGCCGGATTTTTTACCGATGATGCGGATGAGCGTTCCCTTGGAATATTCGCCGAGGAATAATTTGTACGAAGTTCGCAGGGAATCTCCTTGGGTAATCTTCAACGTATCATTTGTCAAAGAGTCTGCATAAGCGACGTCCAAGCGATTTGAATAGGAACTGGAGGGTTCCACCGAGGAGGAAGATTCCGAAGAAGAGGATTCTTCGCCTGCCGATGTGCTACTGTCGCTTCCGCAGCCGATCAGCGCGGAAAGGAGTGCAAACGGAAACAGTCTAAAAAAATGCTTCGATACCAACATCATAATCACCTAGTTCAAGATATAGAACTTTTCTTCCTTGGAGAAGGATTCGCCAGAAACCTTGAGAGTGTATTTTCCCGTGGGGAAGTCTCGTGCCTTGAATTTGAACGTGTACTTCTTTTCGCTTTCGAGTTCCCGTCCGCACAGTTGCTGAATGAACTTTCCCGATTCGTTAAAGATTTCGATTTTCACATACTGCGGTTCGCCGATGGTCAAATCAAAGTTGCAGTCGAGTGAAACGATGTTGATGTTCACCTTCGACAGCTGGATCGCGCTTTCGGTCCGCGCACCGCTGACGGTTCGGTTCGAATCGAAATAGCTGATGTAAAGCGCCGGGGCGACATCTTTGCCCGCATCGCGCGAGTAAACGTAATAGCTTGAATCGCTTGGAGCGACAGCCGAAAGAATGAACGTGAAGAGCTTTGATTTGTGCTTGCGTTTCATGAAGTCCGTGAGGGCTGCACTCTTGAGGAAGGTGCCGAAAGCGGCATTCGGATTGGGTTTAATCGTACCGAGGAAGGTTGTGTAACGCGGATCGATTCCACCACCACGGCTCTTTTTGGGAACGTATGCGCCTCCCGGACCGTCTTGGTTTGCAGGAGCCGTGTACCAGGTAATTTCGGTTTCTTGCCAGTCTGCAGGAGCAATGCCGTCACCGAAATCCTTGCCCGGTTCTTCCAAAAGACCGAAGACGTTCCAAAGAACCGGTTGCTTCTTGTTTTTGTAGCGCGGATCCTCCGGAACAGAGAGCTGCAGAGCCGCATCGGAAATCGGGCCCGGAATGGCGGAAACATCGAACTTGAGGTAGATCTTTGCGCTTGCACCCTCCTTGCTGTAACCGATTTGCAAAAGCGAATCGTCTGCGTGAGTCATGTAGCCGTCGAATTCCGAAATCCAGGTATCCATGCCGCGCCCCGATGCTACGCCGTTTCCGCTGTGGTCCTTGGTGGTCGTGCGCAGGTCAAAGACGTAGATGTGCGTTGTGTCGGTGGCTTTTAGCTCGCCGTCATTTGCGGTAAAGGTGATGTTATAACGCCCGCTGTAAGAGAATGTGACATCGGTTTCGTAATCCTTTTCGTCCGAGAAAACGACCTTGCCCGGACCGGAAAGCTTTTTCCAAACGACCGGATCGATGCAGTAGCCTTTGCTTCCGCGGCCATCGTCATAGACTTTGCCAGAAAGCTTTGCCTTGTCGGACTGCAAAAGAATCATGTCTTCTGCACTTTCGACTTCCGGAGCTTCGTTCGAGCCTACTTTGGGAACATAGCCGACGAAGAGCGTCATCATGGTACCGCCGGACGGATTCTTTAAGAGGTTCTTGGATTCGAGAATCTTGGTTTTGCCGTTGCGGGTTTCTTCGGCGATTTTTGGGAAGGCGTTCCCGTGCATCAAGGATTCGCGGAGCCCTTCCACGGAGAGGCTTGCGCTATCATTGACAAACATCGGGTAAAGCTTTGCTTTGCGGTTTGAAATCACATGGACGCCGAGAAGTTCCGCTTCGCCGTGGTCGCGGTTGTGCAGCACCGTATTGCCGTTTGCGGCGGTGAGGCCGAGTACCCAAAGGGTGCCGCCGTTGTTCACAATCTTTGTTTTGATGTCGTTATCCATGTAAAGACTGCGAGCCCAGACATGTTGCAGGTTGATTACGAGTCGGTTGATGGCGATGTCTTCCATGTAAAGGTCGCCCGCGCCTTTCGGGGCGCTTTCGTATTCCTTGACCTTCATATTCTTTAAGATCAAGGTCTGCGGAGCCTTGTGGACAATACCTGCGCCGAATTCGGCAAAACGTTCGAAAGTGATTTCTTTAAATGCGCTGTTTTCGATGATGAATTTGCCGGTTCCGTCGATGGTTGCTTCGGTACCAATCAAACGGCGGACGCGGTTGCGAATATGGATATCTCGGTTGATGGTGTAACGGCCGCCCGGGGTGAAGTAAATGGTTTCTGCACCGTCGTCGATCGCCTGCTGAATGGACTTGGAATCGTCGCTACCCGTTCCGGCGGTTGCGCCGTAATCGCCCTGAATGCCGACCCACTGGTCTGCATCCTGTTCCATCGGAATCAGGGTTTCGGCGACGGAAAGCTTAAAGGAATATTGCGGAGAATGACAAAGGTTGGTCGGGATATCGGAAGAGTATTCAATGATTTCCGGGCCTTTGAGGCCTTCACCGCTTGCAGGGCCGCGTTCTTCAATCGCCTGGGCGTAGCGGCTCGTAGCAATGTCTCGGGCAAAGAGATATCCTTCGTTGTAAATCGCCGGAATATTCGACTTCTTTTTGCCGTTGTATTCTAGGGCGCCGCCTATCATTGTGAGCAGTGCGTTTTCGCCAAAGTTCGCAATGGCAGGAACGGAGTTGCGGCTTCTCAGGTTGCGGATAGTCAAAACCTGGTCGTGATTTTCGATACCGTATTTCTTTTGGTTTTGAAGAGAAATGTGTTCAAGTGTCATGCCCGACATGGGGAAACCTGTGAGAATACCGACGTCAAAACCGCGGATTTCCACATTCTTGATGTACAGCGGACCGATGTTGTCTGTATAATTCATGTCGATACCGGCTACGCCTTTGCCGTCATCGGAAATGATTTTCACATTGGTAATGTTTCCCTGGTAGCTTGCGTTAAAACGAATGCCGATGAGACCCGGATTGCGCTTACCCGTGTGCAGGGTGACGTCGCGGATGGCGTTTCGTTCATGTGAATAGTCGCCCATGCCGGTGTAGAACATGGCTCGGGGAGCGTCTGGATTATCGAATCCATAGGCTTCGTTTTGCATGGTGATAATCGTTCCGCCCATGCTTTCGCCTTGAAGGATCGTTCTGCGATAGGATTCTTTTTCCTTTTCCGCCTGCGGCCAGCTGATTTGTTTAGAAATAAGGTATTTACCGTGGGGAAGGTAAATGATGTAATTTCCGTTCGGATGGTCGTCCAAAGCCTGCTGCAAAATATCGGTAATATCTGTTTTACCGTCATTTTTGGCGTTATAGGGAGCTTTAGTAATGTCTACGACACCAGATCCATGGGGAAAACGGACCTGGGCAAAGAGCACGGAACAAGAAAAACACAAAAACAGAACAAAAAATCGACTCACCGAATACCTCATCGGTTTTACACCTTATTTAGAATATAAACACTATTTTACAAGGTAAATGCGTTTTTTCCACAGAAACCTAAGGGAAGGGGATGGAATTGGCTAAGTCTTGTTTTGTAAAATCTATGTAAAGTCGGGTAAATTATTTGTAAAGGGAGAATAAAACCTTTGGAAATCCTTGCTTTGTTCACTTGAGGTTGTTTTGGCGTCATTTTACCTTGATAGCAAGAGGTTTTTATGATGACTTTTTACGTAATTCTTGTAGCCATGCTTTTAACTTTAGCCCTTTTTGATCTTTTTGTGGGCGTGAGCAATGATGCGGTCAATTTCTTGAGTTCGGCTGTCGGTTGTAAAGCGTTCCGATTCAAAACGTTGATGGTTTTTGCAGCGATTGGCGTTTTTTGCGGAGCGACGTTCAGCAGCGGAATGATGGATATCGCAAGGCATGGTATTTACATGCCGCAGTATTACACCTTTGCGGAACTGATGTGCGTTTTTGCTGCGGTGATGTTTACCGATGTGATTTTACTCGATATTTTCAATACGCTGGGGATGCCGACTTCGACGACGGTTTCGATGGTCTTTGAACTGTTGGGCGCCTCGGTGGCGATTGCCTGCATCAAAATTATCGGCGATGATACTTTGGAACTGGGGAATTTGATCAATACGACGAAAGCGTTCACCGTGATCATGGGCATTTTCCTTTCTGTGGCGATCGCTTTTGTGGTGGGGCTTGCGGTGCAGTATGTGACACGCCTTGTATTTTCGTTCGGGTATCGCAAGAATCTGCGGTATTTCGTCGGTATTTTTGGAAGTATTTCCCTGACCTCGATCTTTTACTTTATCCTTGTGAAGGGCTTGAAGAACATGAGCTTTGTGGGTGATGGCTACAGGGCTTTTATGGCGGAAAACGAAAGAGCTTTGCTTGTTTTCATGTTTATTGGATTCTTTCTTCTTTGCCATCTTTTGCATGCGATCAAAGTCAATGTGCTGAAGTTGATCATTGCGTTTGGCACTTTCTCGCTGGCTCTCGCCTTTGCGGGAAACGACCTGGTGAACTTTGTAGGCGTTCCGCTGACGAGCCTTTCTTCGTTGCAGCATTTGCTTGAAGATTCGGGAACGCCGGCGAATTACAATATGGCGTTCTTGCTCAAGTCGGAACCTGGGCAGTGGTACTTGTTGATGATTGCCGGAATTACCATGGTGATTTCGCTCGTTTTTTCGAAAAAGGCAAAGAAGGTGGTGCAGACTTCGGTATCGCTCGCTTCGCAGACTTCTTCCGATGAAATCTTTGGAACGAATCCGGTGGCGAGAGCTCTGGTCCGTGGTTCGAACGGCGTTGCAAAGTTCATTTCGGCTCGAATTCCGGAAAGCCTTTCTTCTAAAATTGAAGAGCGCTTCAATACGAAGGAAATGATCTTGGAAGAGGATGGGGCGGCCTTTGATTTGCTGCGCGCCTGTGTGAACTTGATGCTTGCCAGTTCCTTGATTGCGCTTGGCACATCGTTAAAACTTCCCCTTTCGACAACCTATGTTACCTTCATGGTGGCGATGGGTACAAGCCTTGCGGATAGAGCCTGGAATCGTGAAACGGCGGTCTATCGCATTACGGGAGTGCTTTCGGTGATCGGTGGCTGGTTCTTGACCGCGTTTGCCGCTTTTGCAAGTGCTTCGCTGGTTGCTTCTGTGCTTTACTTTGGCGGCCTTCCGGTGATTTTTGCACTCTTTGCCGTGGTGATTTTTATTCTGGTGCGCTCAAATCTCAAGTATCGTGAAAATAAAAAGGATAAAACGGCGGAACGCTTTGAAAAGATTCTAGCGGCAAGTCCCGAAACCAAGGTTTACCCGTTAATTCAGGATTACAGCCGTGGCGAATGGAGTGAAGTCCTTCGTTGGAGTGCGGACTGCTACGAAAAAATCATTGTCGGTTTTTTGCGGGAAGACTTAAGCAAACTCCGCTCGGTTCACAAACAAATTAAGATTTTGAAAAAGCACATCGAACGGAACCGTCGCCATGGTTCGCTCTGCACGGAACGCCTTGCTCAAGAAGACATGGTTGTGAAAAACTTCTTCCTTTACCAGGCAAATGATTTCATGGGAGACGCTCTCTTCTGCTTACAGCAAATCTCTTCGTCTTGCAAAATGCACGTAGACAATGCGTTCTGCGTCATTGAAGGGAACGATAAGCGAAAATTTTTACTGCGTTCGGCAATAAGGGTAAAGGCCCTTGTCGAAGAAACCGCCGACATGGTAGAATCGATGCAGTTTGAACTTTACGACGCCGTGCGAGACAAGCTCCGTGCGGAAGGTTCGAAATTTTTTGCAGAGCGTAAATCCGAAATGATGCGGAAAAGCTCCGAGAACATTCGTTCCGAAATACTTTATTTAACTATTCTTTATGAGTCTTGGGCTTTGATCGATGCAGTCTGCTCCGTTGCCAAAGCCAGCAAAAAATTTTTAACGGTGAAACCTCAAACCTCAGCGGCAAACGTATGATTTATATCGTAGAAGATGATGCGGAAGTGCGTGAAATGGAAAGCTACGCTTTAAAAAGCAGTGGCTTTGAAGTCATGGCTTTTGACTGCGGAAAGGCGATGGACGAACAGTTAAAAATGGATCTTCCAGAGTTGTTTATTTTGGACATCATGTTGCCAGGAGAAGATGGCTTGAGCATTCTCAAGCGACTCCGCACTCAAGAAAATACGCGGAATATTCCAGTCATTATGTTGACCGCCAAAGGAACGGAACTCGACAAGGTCAAGGGCTTGGACCTCGGCGCAGACGATTACATGGCAAAACCTTTTGGAATCCTTGAATTGATTTCCCGCGTGAGAGCGGTTCTGCGCCGTTTTGGAAAGGGGCGTGCGGAAGATGCTGTGCAGGTCTCTTTAGGAGACGTGAGTATTGACGACAAACGCCATGCGGTGACGGTAGGCGGAAATCCGGTGGAACTCACGTTCAAAGAATATGAACTCTTAAAGCTCTTGATTGGAAATCCCGGAATTGTTTTTTCGAGACAGCAGATTCTTGAAAAAATCTGGGGGATTGATTTTGACATGGACACGCGTACCGTAGACATGCATGTGAAAACGCTTCGACAGAAACTCGGCGAACAGGCTTTTTTGATCCAGACAGTTCGAAACGTGGGGTATAAAGCAGAATGAAGAACAGTTTAAGATTCAGTCTGATTTATGTCGGAGTGTTGGCTGCTCTGTTTGCGGTGTATTTTACGTCACAGGTCTTTGAAAAAGAAATGACCGAGCAGCTGAAAGGCGATTTGCGTGAAACGGCGCATATCGTTGCACTGGCTTATGAAAATGCAGAATCTCTCGCACCGTATGCGAGTGACAGTTTGCGCATTACCCTGATCGATGAACCGGGAAACGTGCTTTTTGAAAGCAATGCAGAAACGGCGCAAATGGAAAATCATAAAAATCGCCCTGAAGTCATGGAAGCGTTTGCCAAAGGCTTTGGCGAAGATTTTCGGTATTCGGTAACGTCGAATGCAAATGAATTTTACTGCGCCATTCGGCTGAAGGATGGAATGGTTTTGCGTTTGAGCCGTCAACAGGCAAGCTTGCACGAAGCCTTTTCCGAGACGATGCCGTATTTGCTCGCTTTGCTTCTGGCGATTGTCCTTGCGGCTATTTTGCTCGCTTTTGGACTTGGGCGCGCCTTTGTGCGGCCGGTGCAGAAGCTCGCTCAAAATTTGGGACAGCCCGAGCTGATGGATGACGAGGGCATTTACCCGGAAATCGCTCCGCTTGTGAAAACGATCCGCGAACAGAACCGTGAACTGCAGAATACCGTGGAACAGCTTTCGAATGAAAAGCTTAAAACGGTACAGATGCGCGATGAATTTACCGCAAACGCATCGCATGAATTGAAAACTCCGCTTACGTCTATTTCGGGATATGCAGAACTCATCGAAAGTGGCATCGCGAAGCCCGAAGACATCAAAGACTTTGCAGGGAAAATTCACAAGGAAGCGAATCGCTTGCTTTCGATTGCAAACGATATCATGACGCTTTCGAAACTGGATGCGCCGAATGCATCCTTGGACTTGAAAGAATCGGTGAACCTTGAAAAGATCGCTTTGAACTGCATCGAGGAGCTTTCCTTGAATGCGAAAAAGAAGAAGGTGCCAGTTTCTTTGAAAGTCGAAGAGGCTTCTGAAATTCAGGGGAATTCCCGTTTACTTTTTGAAATGTTCTATAACCTGATCGATAACGCCATCCGTTATACGGAAGAAGACGGAAATGTGCAGGTCTTGGTGCGGAACAAAACTTTTACAGTCAAAGATACGGGCATCGGAATTCCCGAAGAAAATCAGCCGCGTATTTTTGAACGCTTTTACCGTGTGGACAAAAGCCGTTCCAAGGCGACAGGCGGCACGGGCTTAGGTCTTGCCATTGTGAAGCATATTGCCGAAGTCCACGGGGCAAAAATCGTTTTGCATTCGACGGTTGGCGTGGGAACTGAAATTCGCGTCGAATTCCGTTAATTTTTTTAATCGTTTCCAAAAAAAGCTCCGCATCTGCGGAGTTTTTTTGAATCTCAAATGGATTACTTGCCGAGTTCGGAAGTCGGAGTCATCAACTGCCAGAGCACAGCCTTGTGAGCGTGCAGCCGGTTTTCCGCTTCTTCGAAGGAGAGGTTTACCTTGAGGTTGTCCATCACGGAATCCGTGATTTCTTCGCCACGGTGAGCCGGGAGGCAGTGGCTGACCTTGCAGTGAGCCGGAGCAAGCTTCAGAAGGGAGTCGTTGATCTGGAACGGAAGAAAGTGGCTCTGCTTCGAGTCTTTTTCGCCTTCCTGGCCCATGGAGACCCAGACGTCGCTGTAAAGAATATCTGCGTCCTTGACGGCTTCCTTCGGATCGTTGAATACGCGGTACTGCGTGCCGTGCTGCTTGAAGAACGGCTGCATTTCGTCGATGACGGAAGTCGGCTGTTCAAAACCCTTCGGGCAAGCGAGCGTGAAGTTCATACCGAGCTTTGCGCAAAGAACGAGGAAGGAGTTGGCGACGTTGTTGCCGTCACCGATAAAGGCAATCGTTTTGCCCTTGAAGTCGCCGACCTGTTCCTTGATGGTCTGGGCGAATGCGAAGGCCTGGCAAGGATGGGAGTCGTCGGTCAAGGCGTTTACGACCGGAATGTTGCCGTATTCGGCGAGCTTCTCGACGAGTTCCTGTTTGAAGCAGCGAACGACGAGAGCATTGACCCAGCGGGAAAGGCACGTGGCTACGTCATGGACGCTTTCACGCTTGCCGAGACCGATGGAATCCGGTGCGAGCAGAACGGCGGCACCGCCGAGCTGGTGAATGCCGACCTGGAAAGTCGTAATCGTGCGGAGAGAAGGTTTCTCAAAGAACATGCCAATCGTCTGACCGTGGAATCGATCAGAAAACTGTCCATTGTGGACTTCTTTTTTCAGGCGCATAGCAATGTCGACCGTTTCGAGGATGCGTTCCTCGCTCCAGTCGGCGAGACGTAAAAGATGACGGTTTTTTTCGATCATTGAGTGATTCCTTCTTCTCCCTGGAAAACAAAAAAACCGGTCCAAAAACTTTTTGGGCTAGCTAAGTTTCCCTAGAATATCAGGGAGATGTTTAATTTAGTTAAAATTTGACAATTTTGGCAAGCTATTTAAAGCTTATCCAGATAATAAGTGGGGCGAAGTTTCAAGAATTTTTCATCGTCTTCGAGTTCCGCGGCGGGCTGGTTTCTGCCGATGAGGAGTGCCGCATCGATTCCAGCGTGCATGGCTCCGCCGATATCCGTGGCGAGCGTATCTCCGATCATCACGGTCTTCATTTTGCGCGGAAGGGAGGCTAGAGCCTTTTCGTACAAGGCTTTGAAGGGCTTTCCGAAGTAGAAAGTCTCGGGATGGGCTTCCTTGTAAAGACGATGCGCATAACAGCCCGAAACGCCTTCTCTCGGCGCGTGAATACGGGGAGCCCAGGCGTCCGGATTCAAAACGACCATTTTGGCTCCAGGGCGACGGAGAATTTTCAGCGCGTCTTCAAAAAGGTGCTCTTCTTTTCCCGTCGCCGAAACGATTACCGTGTTCTCGGAAGGATTGTCCGAAATTTGGACCCCGCCTTTTTCCACGAAATGCGTCCCATTGGGGCGTCCGATGTAAAAGGCTTCGTGAATGCCTTTTTCCTTGGCGAAAGGCGCAAAAAGATCGCCCGAAGAAAGAATTTCCGAGGCTTCGAAAGGAATTTGCATGCGAGCAAGGCTTTCGACCATCAGCGGAATGGATGTGGAAGCCGCATTTGTCACGAGGCGCATCGGCTTTCCCGAAGCGCGAACCTTGTTGTACATTTCGACGGCTCCGGGGTAAACGTATTCATTTTGGCAGTAGAAGGTGCCGAAGGCGTCAAAGAAAAAGGCTTCGTAATTTTCGAGCAAAAAGTCTAGGCTGACAGACTTCGTTTCGTTCGGCATGGGTTGAAAATTTTCGACTTCAAAATAATGGGCGTAGATTTCGCGCTCAAAAGATTCCATGCTATTTCAAGTTCCTTTTGACTCCCCAGATCTGCGCGGCGTTCTTTCCGCTGTCGCTTTTCCAGAGAACTTTGTCTTTGTAACGGATGGTGGCAAAAATTTTAGCGAGGTAGGCGCCGGTCGCAACGATGGAACGGTCGTTCGCCATCAGGTTCCATTTGAGGAAGAAGGTCTGCGGATTTTCGAGGCAGTTGCCGTTTAAAAAGTGAGAGTCCGAGCAGGAAGTTTCGGATGTGACACTGGTGACGTAGGCGCCGGACGTTGTGTAAAGGCGGAGTGACAGGTGAATGGAAATGTCGCTCGGGAGAACCTTTTCCGTAGAGCTGTTTGCAAATTCTTGAACGTATTCGCGGAAGTCCTTCCCGCCGATTTTTAAGGCGACGCCGTGTTCTGCGGAAGAGGGAAGTTTTGCCGAAGTATCGGCAAAGACGCGTTCAAAGATCGGAGCATGGTCCAGTGTATCGGATTCCCGTATCATTGCGAGTGAATTTGTTTGCAATTCAAACGGATAGGCTCCGGCTATTTTTGCATAAGGAGCAGTCGCCAGGGATTTGTTCAAAAGGGAATCCTGCAACATGCCGGCGAGAACGCGGATGCTGTCACGCGGAAGGGGGAAACCTTGACCTGCATCCCAAATGAGCAGAACTGAAGAACGGTCTGCATCCCATTCGACTTGAGCGGCAGAAATGGTTTGCACGTCTCCAGCATGCTTGAATTCTAAAAAGTCCGCATTCGGAGAAGTTTCAGAAACCGGTTCCGAAAAGCGCACCCGCAGGGAATCCTTCCCCGAACCGTGATGGGCGAGGTAAGCGCTTTCAATAATCGGCGAGAGCTTTTCGCTCATCGAAATCGGCAACTCGGACGAATCGCGGAAAACGATTTTTGCTGTCTTGGAGTTTTCGGTGAGAGATGTGTTGCGGTAAAGGTTCGGATTTTGGGAAAGGTCGAGAACGATCGAATTCACGTTAGAAGCGTTGAACGGAAGTTCGGAGCCTGGGAAAGTCAGAACCTGGGAAATCCCGTTCCGATCCTTCCAGTTGAGTTCTAGACGGGCGACTGTGGAATCGAGATATTCACGGGAAAGATTCCCCAAAAAAACGATTTCCACCTGGTCCATTTGACTGTCGCCGTTCATGTCCTTGAAAAAATTCTTGGACGTGGACGGGGGAATCGGACTTTGGATAAATGCGGAAAATCCGAATGCCGGAAGCATTCCGCAGAGTAAAGCCCATGTCCGAATTCCGAGTTTCATCCGACCTTCTCAGCTGTGCAAAAAACCGTAGTCACGACCTTCTGCCGGAACGATCATGCGCAATTCCGAAAGAACGCCGATTCTATCCTTTAAAATACTCTTGAAATCTTCACCGAGTTCTTCTTCGTCGTCCTGGTTTAGATTATAAGCGTAAAAACTGCCATCTCCGAAGAGCGTAAAGCAGCAGTCCCAGTCGATTTTTGAATTTTCGTCGTCCATGCTTTCTAGCATCAGAATCGGCTGTGGAGCGGGAACTGGTGCCGCGTGACCGTTTTCGTACAAGAAGTAATTGCGCGAAATGAGCATGTGTTCCAAAGCCATCGTCGGCTTTGTGTCCGAAAATTCATTGCGCAGACGGCGAATATTGCCGAGGTCGTCTTCGAACGGATCCTGGAAATCTTGCGGAAGCACGATCTGCCAGTAGTCGAATTTTTTGCCCGAAGCGTCAAAGCGTTCCTGCCATTCTCTTGGAGGTTCCGGACGGCTGATCAAAAAGTCTTCAAAACCGTCGAGGATTTCGTCAAAGTGGGATTCGTAACGGGAGTTGCGCTGATCTTCAATCAAAGCGAGAAGACTCGAAATTTTTTCGTCTGTCGTCGGGGAGTGCAGTTCCTGATTTTCTTCGGACATTACCATTCCTCTGTGGTTTTAAGGGTAAGGCTCATGGCGAGCTTCTTTTCGTAATAAGCGCTTTCGTTGATGAAAATCGGCCAAACGCTCTTGTCTTCTTCGTTTGGAATATCTTTTCCATCGAAGGAAATAAAAATTGGGTCGCTCGATTTGACTTCTTTGTAATCGCCGTTTTGCAGGTTCGGATGGACCATGCCACGGATTTCGCCGAACTTGTCTCGCGGATAGTCGATGTCTTTGTATTGCGTATAGACGTCCACGGTTTTCTTCGGTTTCTTTTGCAAGATCCCCTGGTTCCATTCTTCTGCCATTTCCAGGTAGCGAAGAACGATCTTTTCGGTTTCAGCGAAGAGGCTTGCATCGAGAGTCCCATGCGGCTGTGCACCGATTTCTAAGCAGATGTCCGCTTTCGCGATCGTTCCAAAATAGGGGGATTCGCCACGTTCTTCCGGCTGGTAGTAAATAAAGCAGTTCGGAAATTCATGGACGAGTTCGGCGCTCGCGCGCATGGTGAACGGATCTCGGGTGGAAAGAATCAGGCAGACGCCCATGTTTGACGTCGTGTTGTGGACATCGATGATGAGGTCGGTCTTTGTATTTTCGCCTTTCGGGCCAAAGCGGTCGTTCAATTCCTTGGCACGGCGAATTTCGTAGGCGCTCGGATTTTCGAGAGCTAAAAGCCTGTTGGCAAAACTGCGGTTCAAGTCCAGATCCACGTAGCGGCGACAAACTTGAGTCGCTTCGATGTTCGTGTGGACAAGTTCAATTTTTGCCGAAGGGCATGCGTGCTTGTAATAGTGGTTATCGGCGGCCCATTTACTGTAAAGCTTGACTCCAGTCAGTTCGTTTCCGTGAGTTCCGCCGGCGATGACGATAGTCTTAATTTGGCTCATATATCCTTATTATACTAAATTTGGCGCATGATTTGTAAAGACCTGAACTTCCATAGACGCCTTTCGGTCGCTCCCATGCTCGATTTTACCGATCGGCACGAACGTTTCTTTTTGAGACTCCTGTCCAAGAACGTTTTGCTGTACACGGAGATGATCGTGGCGAATGCGCTTTTGCACGCAGGTCCCAGGTTTTTGCAGCACGATCCGGTGGAAAATCCCGTCGCGTTGCAGCTCGGCGGTAGCGATCCGAAAATGCTTGCGGAATGTGCAAAGATCGTGGAAGGCGCAGGTTTTGACGAGGTGAACCTCAACTGCGGTTGCCCTTCGGAACGTGTCCAGAGCGGCTCCTTTGGCGCCATGTTGATGAAGCAAAAGGATCTGGTCGCAGAATGCGTGCAGTCGATGAAAAAGGAAGTTCAGATTCCGGTAACGGTCAAGACCCGCATCGGCGTCGATGACTTCACCGGCTGGGAATTCTTTGAAGACTTTATTCGCACGGTCCACTGCGCCGGATGCGACACGTTCATCATCCACGCTCGCACGGCAAGGCTCCGAGGATATTCGCCCAAGGAAAATCGCGAAAAGCCGACGATCCATTACGAGACCGTTTACAAGCTCAAGGAAGTTTTCCCGCAGTTGAATATTTCTGTGAATGGGGACATCAGAACCATTGACCAGGCGAAGGAACATTTGAAGCATGTCGATGGAGTCATGATGGGACGTGCCGTTTACGCAAACCCTTGGATGCTTGCTACGGCAGATTCTGAAATCTATGGCGGGAAAGACTTTGCACCGCAAACGCGCAAGGCTTTGCTCGAAGCCTTCTTGCCTTATGTGCAAAAGGCGCAGGCAGAAGGATGTCCGCTTTCGGTTCTCACGAAACATTTGTATGGAATCTTTACCGGTTTTCCGGGCGGCAGAAAGTTTCGCCAGATTCTTTCGGAAGGCGCCCCTAAGGCTTTGGATGGCGCCGCTTTGATTCGCACGGCGATGGATGCTGTCGAAGAAATTTGATTTCCTTAAAATTCAGAACCGTAAAAAAAACAAACGTAGGTCTCCGAAGAGCCTACGCTTGTTTGGGGTATGGAGGAAATCAATTACAATTAAAATATAGACATTTTAAAGCGTGTGGACAAGGATAGGATAGGTATTTTTTCCTTGCAAAAATCTTTACAATTACTCACACGGAGGCGAATTGTGAGCACCGTCACGCTGCGGCGGGGGACCCATGCGCGGACCTTCCATGTTGGGGTAATCCATTTTGGGATGTTCTCCTTGCATTTGTTCCATCCTATTGACCTTGGGGGGCATCTGGTCGAATTTGGATGGCTGATCTTTGAACTTTTTGTGCTGTTCGGCGGTCAAGACACTCTTGAAAAATTTAACGTCTTGAATGCGCTGATCGAGCCGCTTTTCATTCAACAGGAGAAGCTTGGCGCGCGTGGACTGGAGCGCCGCTTCGTCGATTATGTCCGCCTTGAGGAGCGTGTGGAGTTCCTGTTCGGCAAGCCTGATCTGGCGGCTCATTTCGCGTCGGAATGCATTACAGGCGCGACCGTTGGAGTCGAGCTTTGCAATCTGTTCCTTGGAAAGTCCGAGAGCGCTGTCCATTTTGTGTTTAAAGTTGAAGTGCCGTTGCTTTTTAAAGGCGTGCCATTCGTTTTGAGGTTTGTCCTTTGCAAATTCCGGTGCAGTAGGCGGCTCTGGATTCTTGTGGCAGAAGACGACTGAACTTGTAAAGAAGCCGACAGCGGCGGCTAAGACAAGTCCGCAAATCCAAAGAAGTGTGTAGCTTTTTTGCATGGTTTATTCTCCTGTTGTGTAGTAATTGTCAACAGCGGTGGCAAAGGTACTGACGGATTCACCGGAACCCAGGGAAGAATACCAAGAGAGGCATTCCACCGAAGAATCGGAATCGTCGAGAATTTCTTGAGAGATCGAACGCGTGTTCATTCCGAGGAAGAAAGCGCCGGCGACAAGCAGAACGCTTGCTGCGACAGCCACAGAGGAAAGCTTGCGGAACAAGATGAACCGGTTTTCTTCTTGTCTAGCTTCGATTCGGGCAACGACTTTTGCCCAGGAATCGCTGCGAGGCTTGAGTCTTCGGGACTTGGAAAAATCGATTTCTTTACGCATAAGCAGTCTCCTTATCGAGGACCTGACGGACCTGTGCGCGGGCACGGGAAAGTCGGGCTTTCAGCGTGCCTTCCGGCGCGTTGTATATTTCAGAAAGGATTTTGATATCGAGACCTTCCGCATCTTTCAGCCATAAAAGACTGCGCTGATCGGGCGTGAGAATGGAGAGACCGTAAGCGAGAGCATCCTTGTCGAGGATTGCATCAGCCCTTTCGGATCGTCCGATGGCGCGTTCTTCTATTTCTAGATGGCGGTCAGTTTCGATTGTCAAGTGAACCTTGTCGCTGCGCAGCTTCATCAGGCAGGCGTTTTTCGTCAGCGTGTAAAGCCACGTCGAAAGGCTCGATTCTCCACGGAATTTTTGAATCGCTTCCGAAATCTGGACAAAGACATCCATCAGAATGTCTTCTGCCTGTTCGCGGTCCAAGAGCATGCGGAAGGCGAGGTTCAGCACATGCTGGCTGTGCTCGTCCCAGACGCGCTTGAGGGCGCTCAAATCTCCTTTTTGGAGTTTTTTGATAATCTCTTTTTCGCTCATTCAATCCTTTGGATGCTTTTCAAAAAGGATCGGTTGCTTTCAAAATAAGAAATATGAAAAAAAAGCGGATTTTTGGGCTAGTTTTGTTGGAAATGACAAAATAAAGCCTATTTTGTAGGCGAAAATGAACCAGAATCCTTTTGAACTCTTCAAGACCTCTTCCAAATCCAAGGCGCGTTTGGGTAAAATCACGACCGCTCACGGTGTCGTCACCACTCCGATCTTTATGCCCGTCGGAACGGAAGCGACCGTCAAAGGAATCACCTCCCGCGACATCCGTGAAATGGAAGCGGAAATCATTTTGGCGAATACATACCATTTGTATCTGCGCCCCGGCACAAAGACGATTGCTGCTGCCGGGGGAGTTCAAAAGTTCATGAGCTGGAATGGTCCGATGCTTACCGACAGCGGAGGATTTCAGGTCTGGAGCTTAAAGGATCTGCGAAAAATCACTGCGGACGGCGTCGAATTCCGCAGTCATTTGGACGGTTCGAAACACTTCTTTTCTCCGGCAAGCGTGATGCAGGCCCAGCGCGAAATCGGCGCTGATATCATCATGGCATTCGACGAATGCACGCCTTACCCGAGTACTGTGGAAGAAGCGAACAAGTCGCTTGAATATACGCTCAAGTGGACCCGCGAAGCGAAAGAATGGCTGGATGCGAATCCGCCGATTCTTGGTTATCCGCAATATTTTTTTGGAATAGTTCAAGGTGGCATGCATTTGGAGCTTCGAAAGAAATCCATTGAAGCCTTAAAAGAGATTTGCCCGGACGGTTACGCTATGGGAGGGCTTTCGGTCGGCGAACCTGCGGAACTGATGTACCGAATCGCCGACTTCTGCACGAACCTTTTACCCGCTGACCGGGCCCGTTACGTGATGGGCGTGGGGACGCCTTGGAATCTGCTGGAACTGATCCGCCGCGGCGTGGACATGTTCGACTGCATTTTACCGGCGAAGCATGCGCAAGACGGAATGGCTTATACGAGCCGCGGCGTTCTGCGGTTTAAGAATCAGCGGTTTGCGATGGAATTTGACAAGCCTTTGGATCCGGAGTGCAACTGCTACTGTTGTAAGAATTACAGTCGCGGCTATTTGCGGCATCTCTTTAAAACCAAGGAGCCTTTAGGCTGGACACTTTCGACAATCCACAATTTGCACTTTTACATTCACCTGATGCAACAGGCGAAGGCGCATATCGCAGACGATACGTTTGAAGAATGGGCGGCCGAACAGATCCCGCTTTTACAGCGGAACGCAGATTAATCCTTGAGGCAACGAACGGAGTTCCCTTGGTACATATTGCTTATAACGATGTATACACAATCTTTTTCTGTTGCGTTTTCTGATAGCAAAGAAAACTTGTATGCTCCACCACTTAACCTGGATGAACTCCAAAAAGCAGTCTGGTAGCCTTGGAAGTCAAATTCATAGAGAGATGAAATGTATATGCCTGCAGCGAGTGCGGTAAAGCCATAATCGTCGGTTCCTTCGCCACCATGCCAGTTGGATGTGGATTTGAGTCGGCTTGCGCAGTGGTCATAAGCATTCGCTAAGGTTTCATCCACAGCCAAGAGCGTTCTGGCTAAAAACGCCAGCACTGTCCATGGCCGCGCTCCATGTGTATAGGCGACCATAGCTTACGCAGTTTTTTGCGTAGTTATCATAGCACATGCTGATGGCGGTATTGTAGTTGTATTTGAAATTCAAATTCTCGGCCATCCAGATTTGATCTCCGATGGTGACTGTTTTGTAAACAGAACCATCTCTTAAGTCGATGAGACTATCTGCGGAAGCATTATAGATGCTGCCTGCTGTGATATCGATATATTCCGAGCTTGATGAGAGAGCTTGCCACGAGCTTGACGAGGATTTGTCATTGCGAGTCGTCGAAGACGAAGAAGCAAACTCACTCGAACTGGATGATAGACTGTCATTGCGGGCCGTCGAAGACGATGAAGCAATCACGCTGGAACTGGATGGCTTCTCCTCAGGGAGGATAACCTGACTACTGGAACTAGCAGCGGAGTCTTGTAAAGATCCGCTCGTAATGCCACTTGAAGAAAATGCGATAGCAGTTGAAGAGGATAGGACGGCATCCACTTCGGAGGAAATAATTATTCCTGTTCTTTTTCTAAGATCACGAGGGCGCGGTCCTGCGTGCTGCGTGGAATGCGGTAGAAATGCTTGGAAACAAGCTTGAATCCGTAATCTTCCGGATGCAGAGTCGCGAGTTCGTCTTTGACGGCAGGCCCCTTCATAAAGTAAGCGCGTCCACCCGGAACGAGAGCTTTCTGAATTCTCGGGAGCGTAAGCTCGATCAGTTCAAAGGCGCGGCTAATGACTCCTTGTACGGGGAAGGTGAGGCTGCGGCTAGTCACCTTGTGGCCGAAGACGTCGATGCCTTTGAGACCGAGTTCTTGGATGACGAGGTTCAAAAATTCAATGCGGTTCGGGCGCGGTTCGCAAAGAGTCAGGCGAATGTCCGGATTCACGAGCTTTAACGGAATTCCCGGAAAGCCTGCGCCGCTGCCGACGTCGATCATGCGCTTTGGCCATTCCGGCACGTAGGCGTTGATGAGCGTGCAGTCCGCATAATGACGTTCTACAATCGTTTCAAAAGCGTTCAGACGGGTCAGATCCTGGTCCTTGTTGTGCTCGCGCAAAAGCTGGTGGTAAGCCCACAACTGTTCAAGGGTTTCCTTTTGGAGATCGACTCCGTGATATTCCAACAGTTGCTTTAAACCTGCAACGGAAGGAACGGTACGCTTGCCGTTGAAAAGGGGAAAAACCTGATTGACTGGACGTTTGGAAAATTTAGAAGGCATGTTTTAAAAGTAGAAAAATAAACGTTTTTTTCTTCCAATCCGAATTTCGGACGTCTTATAAAGGAAATGTCTTTTGGATAGGAGAAAAGATTGCGGCGTGACTTTGGAATAATTTTGGGAATCCTGCTAGCTCTGCAGGGAATGCTTTGGTCGGCGGAACGGGAAAGCGTTTCTGTTGAAGACGCATTTTGGGCTTATGACGATGGCAAAATTGGCGAAGAAGACTTGGAAGAACTTTTGCGCCTGATCGAAGCGGGCGACGGGGAAGAAGCTTGTACAGAATGGGAAGCTTTGGGCCTTGAACCCTGTCAAAAAACTTGGACGGAACGTTTGGACGGTTTGAATTTTCGAGGAGCTTTTCAAGAGGCTCTGTCTTTAGATTCGGCGGGAAATCTGCGGAATCAGCAGATGCGCCTTGCGCTAGGGCTCTGGCGAATCTCTGGCGAAGTCCGTTTCAAATCGCAAGGCGCCCAAAGTCCGACTGTGAAATACAGGCGCTTGCAGTACAAGGGCAGGCGCTTTTCTTTTGCGGCGGGGAATCTTTCTTCGATAGACGTGGGCAGTGCCGTTGCGTTGCAAAAAAGGCTCGGCGGTATTCTCACGGTTCGCTTAAAGCCTTTGACGGTAGGCGCTTTTGCGTGGGAAGATTCGACTGCTGGATTTCATACGGCAATCGGTTCGCCGAAAAATATTCAGCTCTTCGGAATGGGAAATTTTTCTTTGGACGGATTCCGGGGAGCCTTTCTGCGCGCAAAAAACTCTACCGCCGACGTGCAGGTTCTTTATTCCAAGCATTGGAATACGCCTCTCTTGTACGTTTCCGGAACGTCTGAAAAAGGAAAAAATTCGCTTCCGCTGCGATTGCGCTTTCGCGCTTATCTGCACAAGAACGATACGCTGCACGGGATTTTTCGACTGCCGAAGATTGTGGAAACGCACCGTGCTGTGGGAAATTCCACAGTACAGATAGCCCTTGGGGACTTGAATCTTCGGCTGCTTTTGAGTTTTGCCGTTCCGCTGGATACGGGGAAGGCTCGCTCTGTGGCAGAGATTTCCTGGGTGCGGCGTCAGGAATACGCCTCTTTGGGAATGGGAACACGCGTGTCTGCTGTCGGGGAAGATTTCTCGACAACGCTCTTGATGCAAAGTGGAGTTTCTTTGTTCAAAAAGGACAGCCTTTTTGCGGAATGGAGACTTACTCCTCGGCATTCTTTGAAGACAACGTTGTATGAAATCCGTCCGGGATTTTCGATTCCGATTGAAGAGGCGGTGCGTGCAAAGGTGCTGTGTATTTTGCGCGGCCCTCAGAAAAAACCTTTGGTGGTGCGCCTAGAAACGCAAATGACTTTTTCTACGAAATTATACGGCAAAAGTTCCTTGGAACTGCGCTCGGAACGCTTTCAAGATTTGCACTTGTGGCGGTTTGGATTTGAATTCGATGGAATGTGGTAAAAAAAACTCCCTCCAAGGAAAGGAGAGCCTTGGAAGGAGTTAAAGGGGGAGTGTTTGGTATTACTTAATTTATCTAATATCGAATTAAAAGAGTCTTTGTACCAAACAATTCTTGTATACAGTTGTAACCAGGACTTGTTACTTCGCTTGAGCCTTACCCCATGAATCTTTGAGTCCCACGGTTCGGTTGAAGACGAGGTGTTCCGGCTTGGAATCGCGAGAATCCAGGCAGAAATAGCCCTGACGCATAAACTGGAATCGATCGTTCAAATTTGCCTTCGCAAGGGAAGGTTCAAGCTTCGCCTGTTTCACGATCATGGAATCCGGGTTCAGGTAGTTCAGGGGATCTTCTCCGTCCGGAACGTCTCCCGTATTTTCCAGCGTAAAGAGGTTATCGAAAAGACGCACTTCTGCATCGACTGCGGTAGAAGCGTTGACCCAGTGGATCGTGCCCTTGACCTTGCGTCCGTCCGGAGAGTCGCCTCCCTTGGTGGCCGGGTCGTATGTGCAGTGAACGGTCGTCACGTTCCCATCGGCGTCTTTTTCCACGCTGACGCATTTGACGAA
>NZ_JALFIA010000073.1:0-11114 GCF_022776125.1 Hallerella sp.
CGAAGGTGGCTTCGCTCCTGGCGTTTCTATCAAGCCGGCTAAGAACAAGTTCGGTTACGAAATCACTGGCGTGATGACCCTCGAAAAGGCTCTCGACGCTTTGAAGACTGCAACCACCAATGCCGGTTACAAGTTCGGCACCGACATCAAGATCGCTCTGGACGTTGCTTCTTCCGAATTCTGCGACAAGAACACCAAGGCTGGCAAGCCGGAAACCTACACCTTCAAGAAGAGCACCAAGAAGACTCTCAAGTCTGCCGACATGGTGAAGCTCTACGAAAAGCTCATTGACAAGTATTCCATCTTCTCCATCGAAGACGGTCTCGATGAAGCTGACTGGGCTGGCTGGAAGGTCATGACCGACAAGCTTGGGTCCAAGATCAACCTCGTGGGTGACGACCTGTTCGTGACGAACCCGACCATCTTCGACGAAGGCATCAAGGCCGGCATCGCTAACGCCATCCTCATCAAGGTGAACCAGGTGGGTTCCGTTTCTGAAACCCTCGCTGCTATCAAGCGCGCTCAGGTCGAAGGCTATGCTCCGATCGTTTCTCACCGTTCTGGTGAAACGGAAGACACCTTCATCGCGGACCTCGCCGTCGGTACCGCCGCTGGCCAGATCAAGACGGGTTCTCTCTCCCGTACGGACCGCGTCTGCAAGTACAACCGTCTTCTCCGCATCGAAGAAGAACTCGGCAAGAAGGCTGTCTACGCAGGCGATCCTCGCAAGGCTGTAAAGCCGGCTGCTAAGAAGGCTGCCTGCAAGAAGTGCTGCAAGAAGTAATTTCTAACCATTAGAATTGCTGAAAGAGGCGCCCTTTCGGGGGCGCCTCTTTGCGTACATGACGGCAAGCCTTGTATAATCCGCTATGCTTCGGAAAATCGCGATTTAATCTTATAATTGGAGCTTGAGCATTTTTTTGTTTTGGGAATAATAGTTTATCTGTTTGCAGAAATCGTATGAAAAAATTTACATGGCCTGATTTATGGCAAAAGAAATGTAAATTATGCTTGTCAAGTTTAAACTGGACTTTCTTGTGCAGAAACATCAAGAGGATTATAGATGAATTCATTGAAAACAATCGCCACAGGCACACTTGCCTTGTCGGCGTGTTTTAGCGTTTTGGTCGGTTGCGGTGGCGCATCTTCGGATGGCGAAATGGCTAACGGCGCGTTACTCCGTCAGGAAACGCTTTACTTGTCTGGTCAGCAGAATTCAGCACCGGGTTCTTTCAACCCGTTGGCAGAAAGTTGGGCTGCATCCTGGCCGGTAGGCGGTCGCTTCAACCTGATGTACGAACCGTTGATTACGTACAACTCTTTGAATGGTCAGATCGAAGATCTTTTGGGCCATTTGGTTGAAGAACTTTCCAACAATGACAGTATCGTTGTGGATTTGAACCCGGCGGCAAAGTGGAGCGATGGTAAACCGGTTACCTCTAACGATGTGACTTTCATGTTCCTCCGCGGCTCGATTAACACCGCGGAACAGATTTCTGCTATTCACGTTGATACTTTGAAAAATGACGCAGGCCCTGTGGAACGTCTTTCTTTTATGGTGAACAAGCAGGCTCGAAATAATCCGCTTACCGTGCGTGACTTGTTGCAGGCGACTCGTATCGCTCCGGCCCATGTCTTTGAACCGATGATTAAGGAAAAGGGTCTGGACGAAGTCAAGAAGATGCTCATGGATCAAAATCCGGTTGTTTCCGGTCCTTATGGCCTTCAGTCCTACAACGAATCCAAAATTATCTTGAAGCGTCGTGATGATTATTGGGGAAACGCGGCTCTCCATAACGGCCAGCTGCCGGCTCCTAAGTATATTGTTCACCCGATTTACAAGAACAACGAACATAACACGATCGCCATGCGCGAAGGCAACTTGGACGCTTCCCAGAGCTTCATTCCGCGTATCGAACGTAAGGCTGGCGCAGGCGTTCACACTTGGTGGAACGAACCTCCTTACTTTCGCCCGGGTGCGATGCCGATGCTCGTCATCAACACGACGAAGGAACCGCTTAACGACAAGCGTTTCCGTCGTGCACTGGCTACTGCAATCGACTATAACGCACTCCGTCAGTTTGCAGTTTCGAATTACACTTTCTCTTTGAAACCTGGACTCATTATGCCGACCGATTTGGAAGGCAAGTATATTGTTGACGAAGACCTTTCTACGTACGGTGCAAATCTTTCGATTACCGATGATGCAGAACGTTTGAACGTGGTGAAGCAGATGCTTTCCGAAGCGGGCATCAAATCCGTCTTCAATGAAGATGGCTCTCTCAATCACATGGAAAATGCTAAGGGTGAACGTTTGCCGACGCTTTCGATTACGTCTCCTGCTGGATGGACCGACTGGGAAGCCATGGTGACGATCGCTGTTGACGGTATGCGTAAGGCTGGTATCGATATCCGTGAAGGCTTTGTGGATGGTGGTCAGTATTGGCCGGCTATGGGTCTTGGAAACTTTGACTTGGTGATGCACAAGCCGGTCGCAGATGTAACACCGTCTCTTCCGTGGAGCCGCTTCAACGAAATCATGTCTTCTCGTGATTGGCAGCCGCTTGGCGGTTGGGCTGGTGTGAACATCGGACGTTACAACAAGCCGGGTTCTCCGGAATACCGCCCGGAAGTGGATCAGCTTTTGTCTGCAATTCCGCTGATGACCGATTCTTCCGAAATTGCAAAGGCTTATCGTGAATTGAACAAGATCTTCATGGAAGATCAACCGTCTATTCCGCTGGTTTATCTGCCGGAACAGTTCTATGAATTCAGCGATCGCGTGTGGACGAATTGGCCTACCGCTGAGAATCCTTATGCTCCGGCTCAGCTTCCTTGGGTTGCTTCCGGCACCAAGATCCTCTGGAACTTGAAGCTTGCAAAATAAAGGTTAAAAGGAATACAAATGCTTAAACAATATCCTATGCTTCGCTATGTCCTGCAGAAGGGGTTCTGGTATCTCCTGACCTTCTTCTTTGCGGTGGCTTTGAACTTCGCATTGCCTCGTGTGGGCGGTAGCGATCCGGTTGACATCATTATGGGTCAGGCCGGTAAGGGTCTTTCTCCGACTGAAGCTCAGAAGAAGAAAGCCGAACTCCTGGTTTCTTTCGGCATGGCCGAATTGGACGATCAGGGCAATCCTATTTACGAACCTGAATTGGATAGTGCTGGCAACGCCGTTACTCGTAAGGTTGCAAAACTTGACGAAAATGGTGCTCCGGTTGTAACGACTGTGAAGGTTGTTAACGAAGACGGAACTCCGAAGATGGTGGAACGTCAAAAGCTTGATGCGGAAGGTAAGCCTGTTTTTGAAGAAAAACCGGTCCTTGATGCGAAGGGCAAGCCGGTGATGGAAAAAGACCCGAAGACTAAAAAGAAGGTCGCCAAGGTTGAAAAAGTCGCCGTTATGGAACAGGTCCAGGCAGAACGTCAGGACACCGTCATGGTGGACGAAGTCGTTCTCAAGACCGAACCAAAGCGTGCTTCTGCAATTTCTCAGTTCTTCTCTTACATTGCTAATGTGTGCAAGGGTGACCTTGGCAAGTCTTATACGAACAATACCGAAGTGACGACCATTATTAAGAACGCCCTTCCGTGGACGCTTTTGATTCAGGCTCCGACCATTCTTTTGGGCTGGATCATCGGTAACCTTCTTGGCGCTTTTGCTGCTTACAAGCGTGGCATCTTTGATAAGGTGTTTTTCCCGGTTGCGATGTTCTTGAATGGTGTTCCGTACTTTGTGTTCGGTATGCTTCTCGTGGCTCTCTTCTCGATCACTCTTGGCTGGTTCCCGGCTGTGGGTAACATGAGCCCGGATATTTCTGAATTTACGTTCTCCTGGGCTTGTTTGAAGAGCGTAGGTTGGTACTATATCCTTCCGTTCTTCTCCTGCTTCCCGATTCTTCTTTCCGGTCAGGCAACAGGTATGCGATCCATGTCCATTTATGAGCTCGGTACGGATTACATGAAGTATGCGAAGTGGCTTGGACTTCGTGAAGGACGCATCATCAGCTATGTGTTCCGCAATGCGATGCTCCCGCAGCTCACCGGTCTTGCTCAGTCTCTTGGTGCAATGGTTGGCGGCGCTCTCATTACTGAAATGATCTTCTCTTACCCGGGCCTCGGCATGGCTATGCTCGACGCCATTAATAAGCAGGATTACGCTACCATTCAGGGTTGCACCTTGATGATTTCTACCTGCGTTCTTGTTGCAAACTTCGCCGTTGACGTCTTAATCGCGATTTTCGATCCGCGCGTTAAGGCTGGTCTTCAGATGGGAGGTAAGTAATTATGGGAAAGCTTCTTAAAAACCTTCTCAAATCTCCGATGTTTGTCATCGGCATCTCGATCTTTATTCTTACACTGTTGATCGCTGTCTTTGGACCGCTGTTCTACAATGTTGACACCCACGCTCGTGATATCATGGCTGGCCCTTATGCGGGTTCTAGCGCCGCTCACTTGCTCGGTACTGACCATCTTGGCCGCGACTATGTTTCGCTTTTGATCGAAGGCCTTGGCAACTCCCTTTATGTGGGTTTCCTTGCCGGTATCATTGCAACGACTCTCGGTGTTTTGATCGGTCTGTTTGGCGGTTTCCGCGGTGGATGGATTGACGAAATCTTGAACATGGGAACGAACCTCTTCATCGTTATCCCGCAGTTCGTGATTCTCGTGCTCATTAGCTCCGCCTTTAAGGAAGGCCGTTCATTGACTTTGATCGGCGTGGTGATCGGTCTTACCGCTTGGAGCTGGTCTGCTCGTGCCGTTCGTGCTCAGGCTTCGTCTCTCCGTAGCCGCGACCACATTGCGCTCGCTCGTATCAATGGCGCTAGCACTTTGACGATTGTGATTAAGCATGTGCTTCCGTATTTGCTTTCTTATGTGTTCATGGTGTTCATCATGCAGGTAGGTTCCGGAATTCTTTCCGAAGCTTCCATTTCGATGATTGGCCTTGGCCCTGTGGATACCACTTCGTTGGGTATCATTTTGAACCAGGCTAAGGATAACGGCGCTCTCGCTGACTCCATTTGGATTGCGTTCTTGCCGGCAACACTCGTCGTCACTTTGACCGTGTTCGCTCTGTATTTGATCAATACGTCGATGGAAGGCGTATTCAACCCACGTCTTCGCAAGTAAGAGGTTTATCCTATGTCAGATAATGTTTTTGAAGTAGACAATCTCAGCCTCTATTATCTCGGACGTTTTGGCGACAAAACCCATGCTGTGACCAATGTTTCGTTCTCGATGAAACAGGGTGAAATCCTCGGCATCGCGGGTGAATCCGGGTGCGGTAAGTCCACTCTCGTGAGCGGTCTTATGGGTATGTGCATTCCGCCGCTCTATCCGGAATCGGGTGATGTGCGTGTGAGAAACGAAAAGGGTGAAATGGAATCCCTGATGCATCGCTCGATTAGCGATGTGCGTGCAAACGTTCTCGCTCAGAAGGTTTCGATGATTCCACAGGGCGCATTCAATGCTCTGAACCCGGTCCGCAAAATCAAGGACATCGCTGCAGACGTGATTGCCGCTCACCAACAGCCGGGCAAGGCTTTGGACAGCAAGGAAATTTACGATCGTCTTTGCGAACGCTTTGACTTGTTCGGTATGGACACAAAGCGCGTTCTGAATTCCTTCCCGATTCAGTTGACCGCTGGTGAACGTCAGCGTTCCGTGATCGGCATTTCCACCATTTTGAATCCTCAGATGGTGATTGCAGACGAACCGACATCCGCTTTGGACGTTTCGACTCAGAAGGAAGTGATCAAGATGATTTTCGATCTTCTGGACAAGGGAATTTTCCAGACGATGATTTTCATCACGCATGAACTTCCGCTGTTGTATCATGTTGCCGATAATATCGCTATTATGTATGCTGGCGAAATCGTGGAAAAGGGTACAGCGGAACAGGTCGTGAAGGATCCGCGTCATCCGTATACCAAGGCTTTGATGGGCGCCATGCTTAGCACGGAAGCGAGCCAGCGTTCTCGTCATCCGGTGGCTATCGAAGGTGCGCCTCCTAGCCTCAGAAACAAAATCGTTGGTTGCCGCTTTGCTCCGCGTTGCAAAATGGCATGTGAAGATTGCAAGAAGAATACCCAGAATCTCCGCGTTGTCGGCGATCGTGATGTGAGGTGCGATTATGCAAAGTGATAAGCCCGTAGTTTTTTCTGCAAAGGGAGTCAGCAAAACTTTTGGTGCTGGCAAAAATTTGAAGACCGCTGTCGATAATGTGACCTTCGACATTTATGACGAAGAATTCATTTCGATCGTGGGCGGTTCGGGCTGCGGTAAATCCGTTCTTGCAAAGATCATGCTCGGCCTTTACAAACCGACGGAAGGCGAATTCACCTATCGCGGAGCTCCGATCAAGAATCAGAAGTCTCATTGGAACGAAGTCCAGTTTGTTTTCCAGGATCCGTTTGGATGCTTTAACCAGTTCTTCACCATTCGCAGCCAGCTTGAAGATGCTCTGAACATTCTCAAGGACAAGCCGAGTAAGGAAGAAATCCGCCAACGTGTCGATGAAGGCTTGATGGCGGTGAACGTGAAACCGGAAGATATCGAAGGTAAATATCCGTTCGAACTTTCCGGCGGCCAGATGCAGCGAATGCTTCTTGCCCGTATCTTTGCTCTTCGTCCGAAGGTTTTGATCGCTGACGAAGCGACATCCATGGTGGACGCTTGCGTTCGTGCTAACATCCTTGACTATCTTCGTAAGTTGAAAGATCAGCTGAAGATGACGGTCGTGTTTGTGACTCACGATATCGGTCTTGCAAACTATGTTTCGGATCGCATTTTCATTATGCATAAGGGAAAAATCGTGAACCAGGGAACTCCGGCAGAAGTCCTCGACAACACGAGTGAACCGAACACGCTGAAGTTGCTCGACGACATTCCTGAAGTCCACAAGACGGAATGGATTCCGAACAGCCACCGGGCGAAAAAAGCTTAGCGGTTTTGAAATAGCTTGTTCAAGAGGCGTCGCGGTTGGCGGCGCTTCCTTGTTATAGGCAAGATGCCTTAGGAAAGGGCATATCGATTCGAATTTTTAATTGAAAGGAGAATACCATGGGTTGGTGTATAAAATGGGGTTTGGGAATGTTGGCCGCCGTGATGTCGCTCCCGGCGATTTCCCTTGCGGCGATAGAGGTACGGGTGGATTCCAAAGCGGGAATACAAAAAATTTCCCCGTATATTTTCGGGAAAAACATCAGCGGTTTAAATGATGCAGAAACAAGTGATCCTGCTAAAATCGCTGCGGAAGATTCGACCATCAAACGGATGAACGAAATCGGCTTTCGTTTTTTCCGGGCGAATAACGGGAACAACGCGACGCGTTACAATTGGCGAAAAAAATTGACCGTACACCCGGACTGGTACAATAATGTCTATGCCCACGACTGGGACATAACCGCCAAAACGATTCAGGATAAGCTTCCCGGCGCTAATGCCATGTATGCGTTCCAGCTTTCGGGCTATGCCGCTTCATCTGCCGATTATAATTTTAATGATTGGGATTTTTATCAAACGAATGGCTCGTGGGCCAAATCCACTTTGGATCTAGCTGGTGGTGGTGTAGCTTCTGCCGATGGACAGACCGCATTGAAAACGGGGGATTACTCCCTTTACAACGAGGAGTGGCCAGCGGATTCGACGGTTGCCATTTTGAACCATTGGAAGGACGATGTGAAGTTGGACATGAAAAGGTTTGAATACTGGAGCATGGACAATGAAATGGAAATTTGGAGCGGGACGCACAGCGACTTGCCGCTGACCGTAACGCAGCAATTTTTGGTCGAACGTTATTTGGACGTGGCGAAGAAAGCCAAAAAGGCTTGGAAAGATATCAAGCTGACGGGTCCTGTGGCGGCGAACGAATGGCAATGGTGCGGAGTGGATTCCGACCCGAATGCGGCGGAGGAGCGCAATTATTGCTGGCTGGAATACTTTATCAAAAAAGTGGCCGAAGCGCAAAAGGCAAGTGGCGTCAAATTGCTGGATGTTTTGGACATTCACTGGTATCCGACGGAAAAAACATACGAAGATCGCATCAACTGGCATCGGGTATTTTTCGATACGACATACGTTTATCCGGGAGCAAACGGCATAAAAAAAGTTAACGGTGGCTGGGATAATTCTATCGTCAAAGAATTTATTTTCAAACGCCTGAACGATTGGATGAATGCCTACTTTGGAAAAAATCACGGCATTGGTTTAGGATTGACAGAAACGGATTTGACAACGGACGACGCCATGCTGACAGCGCTGATCTACGCATCTTTTTTGGGAACGTTCATGGACAACGGCGTGGAATTGTTCACTCCTTGGAGTTGGGGGGACGGCATGGATGAAGTGGCTCACCTGTTCATTCGCTACGGTCACGAATTTCGGGTCGCATCGACCTCTAGCAATGATTCCCTGGTGTCCGCCTATTCATCGGTGACAGAATCGCAGGATTCGATGACGATTATTTTGGTGAACCGCTCCGAAAAAATGTCGCAGATGGTGAATTTGTCTGTAGAAAATTTTGAGGCACTGCCGCAGGTGCAAACGCTCACCCTTTCGGATTTGTCCGGCGAAACTTTTGTATCTCACACGGAAAACGCCCTGCGGCACGGAACCGCCGTGGCAAGCGACGCCAAATTTTCTCTTGAACTTCCCGCGAAGTCCATTACGGCGCTTCTTTTGATACATCAAAACCCGACGTCCATTCCCAAGAAAACCCTTCGTTCCGTTAAGAAAAAATCCGGCACGCCCCGGTATGTGAACGGGAGAATTGCCAAGGAAAAGGCGACCGGCTCCTATCCGACGCCCACCTTTGCAAAATAAGCCGGATAGAATTCGCGCATGCAGCCCATTCGTAACATCGCTATTCTCGCTCACGTGGATGCGGGCAAGACGACCCTTTCTGAACGTATTCTGTTCACCGCAGGGGAAGTCCGTCGTCCCGGTGACGTAGAAGATGGCCTTGCGACCATGGACTATCTTCCGGAAGAACGGGAACGCGGTATTACAATCGAAGCGGGCGTCGCTCATTTTGAATGGCGAAACATCTGGTTCAATTTCATCGATACGCCGGGGCATGTGGACTTTGGCGCAGAAGTCGATATGGCGCTTTCTTCCGTAGAAGGGGCCATCTTGATCGTCTCTGCCGCGGACGGCGTTGAAACGCAAACGCTTTCTGCGTGGAAGAAGCTTCGCAAAAAAGGAATCCGCACGCTTGTCTACATCAACAAGCTTGACAACCCGGACTTTTCTCTCGATGAAACCTTGATCGCTATTGAGGAACATCTGGGTGCACGCCCCGTGTTGCTTTCCATTCCGGAATACGCACAAATTAATGGTGCGACGAAGATTGCGTCGGAACTTGACGTCATCAGCGGTACAAGGCTTATCCAATCCGAAGGCAAGGAAGAAGCGAAAAAGCTTTCCGCCAAGGATCCTGCCGCGGCAAAGCTTCAAGGCGCTTACGCCGAAGCGGTCGAAGCCGCCTCGGAATTCGACGATGAAATTCTTTCCCTCGCCATGGACGGTGAGAGGGTCCCCCCGAAAACGCTTATCCGCGGACTTGCAGAACTTTGTGCTTCCGACAAGTATGTGCTTTGCTATGCAGGCTCTGCCAAAGAAAACTTCGGCGTGCGAAGCCTCATGACAGGACTTTCGTTCTTCCTTCCGCCGCCGCCCAAGTTCCCGGCGAATTGCCTGGGCGAAGTGGTGCGCTTAAGACATTTTTCCGACATGGATGAAATCGCGCTCTTCCGCAGCATGGCAAATCTTTCGAGTGAAAAATTTCCGAGCGATTTTGAATTTTTCCGCCTAAAGGCATCTACGCTTGAACCTGTGCAGCAGATTGTCGCAGGCGACATCTACGCTCTGCGTTCTCCGAAGCCTCTTTCGCTCGGTTCCCGCCTTTCCGTTAAAGGAAATGTGCTCCAGAATTCGGGAACTTCTTCTGAAGTCTATGATCCGCTGCTACAGACCCACGTGGAATGTATCCGCGCAGAAGATTACACTTCTGTCGAAAAAAGCCTTCAGCTCTTGACGCGGATGGATCCGTCCGTTCGCATTACTCCTCACCCGGAAGCGGGCTACTGGGTTTTACATACGGTGGGGGAGGTGCAGCTCGAAGTTGTCATGGAACGACTCAAACGTGAATTTGGTTGTGATGTTCGGGCGGGAAGTCCCGAAGTCATGTGGCTGGAACGCTTGCGAAAAAAGCTCGGTCCCGTCGAAAATTCTTTCCAGGCGGGTCCGTTTAAGGTAGAGCTCTCCCTATCTGCAAAGCCTCTTTCGGAATCCGAAAAGGATATTCGTCTTTCCGGGGAATTCTTGGAAGAAGCGCCCCCTGAGATTCTTGCCGGTATCCGTTCTGCGCTTCTCGAAAGTGCTGAAGTCGGATTTTTGGGCAAAGGCCCCCTCGTCGGCGTGGAGTTTCAGATTGGATTCTTCGACTGCGAAGGCTCGGTCTCCGTTCCGATGATCAAAAAGGCTTGCTCTGACGCGGTCATCAAATTGATACATGCCTCCGACATCGTCCTGTACGAGCCGTATATGGAACTTTCCCTCGAATGTCCGGCGGAATATGCAGGAATGCTCAGCGGGGATATCCAATCCCGCGAAGGCAAAATTATCGAAATCGGCGGTGACGGAATTATGCATTCGTTCAAGGCAGAGCTTCCGCTCCGAAATCTTTTCGGGTATGCAACGTCGGTCCGTTCCGGTTGTAAGGGACGTGCACAATATTCAATCCGCCTTTTAGGGTATAGAGTCCACAATATCTAGTGGCGAACCCACCCTGTTTGTATATTTTTTGTAAAATATTTTTCAAAAACTCTTGTCTTTTCATAAAAAACAACTAAATTTGGGACTCCAATTTCGGGAAGTAGCGCTTCCTATGCTTTCCGAAGTATCAGGGTGAAATGTTTCATCCGCTGACTTGAAGCGATAAACCTTCTGGTGAAGAAGAGGAAAAAATGGCAAAAGAACATTTTGAAAGAACCAAGCCGCATTGCAACATTGGCACAATCGGCCACGTTGACCACGGTAAGACGACCCTGACGGCCGCAATTTGCACGACTCTCGCTGCAAAGGGCCTCGCTGCTGCAAAGAAGTTC
>NZ_JALFIA010000074.1:0-2131 GCF_022776125.1 Hallerella sp.
GAACTTCTTTGCAGCAGCGAGGCCCTTTGCAGCGAGAGTCGTGCAAATTGCGGCCGTCAGGGTCGTCTTACCGTGGTCAACGTGGCCGATTGTGCCAATGTTGCAATGCGGCTTGGTTCTTTCAAAATGTTCTTTTGCCATAATTATAGCCTCCGAATTATATAGAGCCCAGATCGGGATTTGAACTCGAGACCTCTTCCTTACCAAGGAAGTGCTCTACCACTGAGCTACCTGGGCATTAATCTCCCCCCGTTACATTCGCAACGGGGGGAGCTATTTCGCGTGGGCCGTCGTGGTTTCGAACCACGGTAGACGTAAGTCAACGGATTTACAGTCCGTCCCCTTTAACCACTCGGGCAACGACCCTTTTCTCAAGCCAAAGATAGGAATCGAACCTACGACCGGCTGATTACAAATCAGCTGCTCTACCAGCTGAGCTACTTTGGCAAGTTCTCTTCGTTTGGCCTCGAAAAGTCAAACTCAGAGTGCGGCAAATCTAGATGGATTCTTGATTTTTGTCAAGGAAAAAACCCAAACTTCATTGAAAAAAATATTTTTTTCCTGATTTTCGTCCTCTTTTTTGCAGAAAAATGTGGACAGATTGTAAATAGAACGTTGTTTAATGTGGATAGATAAGAAATCTTACCTAAAGCCAAACAAATCAACAAATTATGTAGTTTTGATCGTATGAATCAAGAAATGAAATACAGCCCCATTGAACACACCGCCCACATCGAAGTCCGCTATGCCGAAACCGATGCGATGGGCATCGTCCACCATTCTGTCTACGCCATCTGGTTCGAACAGGCTCGCACAGAAATCTTTAGAAACAACGGCGTCCCGTTTGACGCCTTTGAAGCAGAGGGCTATCACAGTCCGCTCCTTTCGATAGAATCACAATTTATGAAGCCCTGTCGCTACGGGGAAGTTGTCGATGTGCATTTGAAACTTGCGCAGGTAGACCGTCTGCGTTTCGCATTCTTTTATGAAATACGTGTGAACGGCGAACTGCGCACGACAGGAAAAACGACACACATCTTTACGATGCACGACAAACCTTGCCGCCGCGCTCCGGAAGCCTTTTTGAAAGCCTTCTTTAGCGACGCGGTCTAACCCCTTGTAGCATATAAATTAATCCCCATACAGAGGATATCGTCCACAGGGGCAGTTATTCAGCAGGCAGGATGATTTCAATGTGACTCGTACTCACGTTCAAGAAGTGCGTGCGGAAAAGGTCTTTGCCTTCGCGATCCGTCACGTTCACCTGGGTCACGGCGATGAATTCTTTGTTTTCACGGACATAATCGGTGAGGCGTTCGTCACGCATCGTGTCGATTTCTCCCGTAATGATAAATGTATCGGTCCAAATTTTAACTAGCATAGTCTAAATATAATAAGGGTTCTAACGCTTCGGTTCAAAATGAATCACCCAGACGTCCGTTCGACTGCCGATGCGGACCGGAGGACCCCACGAGTCGATTCCCGAAGAAACGATCCACGGGACTCCGTCCAAAATTCCTTCTCCATTCGACAGGCGCCAAAAAAGCCCTATCAGAACAGTCACCGGAAAGAACTGTCCGTTATGCGTATGTCCGGAAAGGGCGAGCGCCGGTAAACGGCCTGCATGTTCCTTTTCAATACCTTTCGGCTGATGATCGAGAAGAATCCAAATCTTTGAAGAGTCTTGAGGGAGAAGCTCCGCGAGCGGCCGGCGAACGACGTCGCGAACACGCGCCATCTGAAAATCCGTTCTGCCGGTAAAGCATGCGAGCGGCGTGCAGATCGTGGAGTCGTCCAGTACGAGCATTCCATTTTTCCGCATCCAGTTTTCCGGTTCCGAGCCTTCGCGTTCCGCATAGGCTTCGTGATTTCCATTGATGCCGATCGCTGCGACTTTTGCGGTCCGGGTCAAACGTCCAAAGAGAGAATCGTATCCTATGACGGAAAGCGTTTTATCGTCCACGTCAGCGAGATCCCCGCCAAAGAGGAGAAAATCCGGTGCGATGCTATCAAGCTCTGCTGCAAAACGGACGAGCTTTTGTTTTGAAAAGAGAGGATCCACATGCAGATCGGTGAAGAATACTGCGGTAAAAGGTGTTTTCACAGACGCATGCGAAACTGTCGCATTTCG
>NZ_JALFIA010000076.1:0-54244 GCF_022776125.1 Hallerella sp.
GAAGGCCTTGGGCGGCATCCTCCGCTTCGTGTTCCTCACGGGCATCAGCAAGTTCAGCCAGCTCTCGATTTTCAGCGAACTCAACAATTTGAAGGTCATCACGATGAACGATGACTACGCGGCCATCTGCGGAATTACGAAGGAAGAAGTGCTGACCCAGATGCAGCCCGAGATCCAGGCCCTCGCAGACAAGAACGGCTTGACCTATGACGGTGCATGCGAGGCGCTAACGCGCCAGTATGACGGCTACCACTTCAGCAAGAACTCGCCGGACGTGTTCAATCCGTTCAGCCTTATCAATTCGCTAAGTGATGGAGAACTTGCCAACTACTGGTTTGCGACCGGTACGCCGACGATTCTGACCAGGCTCATGCGCAAGTACAAGGTGGACCCGACTCCTTTCGATACCGGGTTCGAGGCTACGCAGGACATGTTTGACGCGCCGACGGAGACTGCCAAGAACCCTATCCCGATGCTTTACCAGAGCGGCTACCTGACCATCAAGTCGACAAAAGCCGGCAACCGCTATCTGCTCGGTTTTCCAAATGACGAAGTCCGCCTCGGATTCCTGAAGGCGCTGATGCCCTACTACGCCATGGACGATGTTGTCGATAACGATTCGTTCCTATTGCGCTTTGTCGATGCCTTGGAAGAAAAGGAGATTGAAAAGGCACTGGCGCACATCCGCGCGTTCATGAGCGGCATCCCGTACAATGCGGAACGCAAGGACGAAAACCACTACAAGACGGTGCTGTTCCTGATATTCAAACTGTGTACGCCATACGTCGTGCGTACCGAAGAATGCAGTGCCGCGGGCCGCGCCGATGCCGTTGTCGAGACCGCCGATGCAGTCTATATGTTCGAGTTCAAGTTGGACAAGAATGGCACCGCAGACGATGCGCTGAAACAAATCGATGAAAAGGGGTATTTGATTCCATATTCCGTCACGATGGCCAAGGACGGCTCGCCGAAAAAGTTGTTCAAGATTGGCGTATCGTTCGATGCAGAAAAGCGTACCATCGGCGAATGGAAAGTTGTGGAAGGGTAACCAACAACTATGTGGATTGACTAGGGTTGCGTTTGAATAAGAGTGATTGAAAGAGGCAATTTTATAAAAATTGCCGTTTTGTTCGCTCAATTTAGACGTTTTTGAGTTTATGTGGTTTTTTGTCAGCGCGAGGGATTATAATTGTTCATCATCACCATCGCAAGCGCAACACAGAGCATCACTGACACCCCGACAATCACCTGTTCCCTGTGATTGTAATCGCGCATCACGTACTCAGGCTCCTTTTCTTCCTGCAATTCCTGGCGTGTCGGTTTGACTTCAATCTTTGAAGAATCCACACCGTAAACGGCAGCCGCTTCCGCATCCGACATATTCAACGTATTCACATACATCGAATCGTAAGCATCCATCGCCGCAAAAGAAGAACTCGACGCTAGAAGCATCCAGAACACAACCACAAAAGCCCCTCCGAAAGAGGGCCCTCGGAAAGGGCTTTTGCATAAGCGTTTCAAGGTAAGATTAACCCTGTGCGAGCTTGTCGAGAATCTGGTTCACGATTTTCGGGTTGGCCTTGCCGCCCGAGCACTTCATCACCTGACCGACGAAGAAGCCCTTAAGTGCGACCTTACCCGCCTTGAATTCCGCAAACTGAGCCGCATTCTTTTCGACGACTTCCATCACCGTCTTTTCGATTGCAGCCGTATCGGTAATCTGCACAAGACCCTTTTCCTTCACAATCGTGTCCGGATCCTTACCGGTTTCGAACATGTCGGCAAAGACCTGCTTTGCAATCTTACCGTTGATCGTGCCTTCTTCGATCAAGTTCACCAAACGAGAGAGCTGTTCCGGCACAACCTTGATCGCGTCAAAGCCGCCTTCGAGTTCCTTCACCTCGCGGAGAAGTTCCGTAATGACCCAGTTAGCAAGGATCTTCGGGTTCTTGCAAGTCTTTGCAGCTGCGTCGAACCAGTTGCTAACCTTGATGTCATCGGTCAAAACCTGAGCATCGTATTCGGTGAGCTTAAAGTCGTTGAGGAATCGAGCGTAACGGGCATCCGGGAGTTCCGGAAGTGTACGACGGATTTCTTCCACGAATGCAGGATCGGTCACGAGGCGCACCATATCCGGTTCCGGGAAGTACTTGTAGTCCGGAGCGTCTTCCTTGGAGCGAATGACGGACGTCTTGTCGGCGTTCGGGTCATAGCGCTTGGTGCACTGCTGAACTTCCTTGCCGGCATCGAGGGTCACGGTTTGAAGGAGATATTCCGCCGTGAGAGCCTTTTCGAGGTTCGTGAAGCTGTTCAAATTTTTGATTTCGGCGCGAGTTCCATACGGAGCGTCTTCGCTCGGACGAATAGAAATGTTTCCATCGCAACGGATGTTACCGTTTTCCATGTTGGCGTGAGAAACACCCGTGTATTCGAGAATCTGCTTGATCTTCTTGAAGGTGAGGACGGCTTCTTCCGGACTGCGAATATCCGGTTCCGTCACGATTTCACAAAGCGGAGTACCGCAACGGTTCGCGTCAAAGTGGCTGCCTGTCGGGCTCATGTCGTGCACAAGCTTACCGGCATCTTCTTCCATATGAATTCGCGTAATACCGATGCGACGCACAACGCCGTCGGCACGCTTAATTTCAAGCCAGCCGTTACGGCAAATCGGATGGTCGTAGATCGGAAGTCCACCGGTCTGAGTAATCTGATACCCCTTCGGAAGGTCCGGATAGAAGTAGTTCTTACGAGTCCACATGGCGTTCAGATCAATTTCGCAGTTCAGGGCGAGGCCGAGACGAATAGCGTATTCCACAGCCTTCTTGTTCGGCACAGGCATTGCACCAGGCATACCAAGGCAAACAGGGCAAACATGCTTATTCGGGCTTGTGTTCACTTCGACTTCGCAACCGCAGAACATCTTCGTTTTGGTAGCAAGCTGGCAGTGGATTTCAAGACCGATCACTGGATAATACTTGGACATAGCAAAAACTCCAAAAACTTTGTTTTCGCATAAAATTTAATTAAATCCGAAGCTCGGCAAAACAAGTTTGAAAAAATTTGAAGGAATATTTTAAGCGAATTCGGAAAGTGTCACGACATTCATGTCGGAAACCTCTTTCCACTCTTCGTTTTCCGTAAGTACAAGATCCGCCCCACAGACGTAAGCGGTCGCGAGTTGCAAAGAATCTTCCAGGGAAAGCTTGTACTTGGAACGGAACTCTGCAGAAACCGCGGCGATTTCCGCATCGATTTCCCGCAGCATGAACTGAGAACTCTTGGTAAAGAATTCCTTGAATTCCCGAGCCAAAACCGGCTGCGCCTTTTCGTGTGCCTTAAACGAGATGTTCGCAAGAGTAATCGGCGAAGCGACCATCTGAATTTTTCGCTCGTACACTATGTCTAATATGCGGAGCATGATCGGATAAAATTCAGAACGGAATTCGAGCAAGCGCCGAATCGGTAATTCGCCCAAAAAAAGGACTCTGGAATTTTCTATTCGAATCATAAACAAAATTTAACAATTCTCTATTTTTTTTGTTATAATTTTAATGAAAACTATTGGATAAGGAGATGATCATGAACAAAGTTCTATTTGCATCAATTGCAATGGCAACTGCCCTGTTCGCACAGCCTGCCGATTCTGCAAAGGTAGCCCAGGCCGCTGCACCCACCGATACAGCCAAGGTCGCAGAAGCCCCGGCCGCTGCACCCGCTGATACAGCCAATGCGGCTCCTGCTCTGGACATGTCCATGGCTTCTCCCAAGTCTATTTCAGCTCCGAAAAAAGCTCAGAAAAAACCGCTTTTCAAGGCTGGCGAATTTGTCTTTGATATCGACGCAAGCTTCGAAATCCAGGCAAGCAAGGTTCTCTGGACAAGCGAAGACGACGACAACGGCGATAACTTCGAAGAATGGTGGGGCCGCGCCAACCTCGGCATGGAAACCCATTCCGATGACTTCAACGGTCGTATCTTGCTCTATATGTATCCGGGCGACTTGATAGACAACCAGTATCACGCCCATCACACCGCTGACGGCGATACTTCGGATTCTTATGAATACCGCGATCTCTTTGAAATCCACGAAGCATGGGCTGAACAGCACACCAAATACGCCTCTATCAAGCTCGGTCGTTGGGAATTCACGCAGAAGAACGGCGACTACTTCGGTAACTACGTCGATGGCTACTACAACGGCTTCAAGTCTGGAGCTTCGAGCGAAAACGCTTTGCAGTTCACGCTCACCCCAACGGAAACAATGACGATGAGCGTCGCTTTCATCAGCACGACTCCGAACCTCAACACGGGTGACCTTCGTTTGATGTTCAACTTCCATGACCTCAGCGGCATTGAATTCCTGAACCTCGACCTCGGCTACCGTACAAATGTCTTCGACCTCATCCATGACAATGACGTTGACGTCCGTCACACAATCGCTCTCCAGGGCAAGACCCCGATTGTCGATAACATCGCTTACTTCTTCCTCGAAGGCGCTTTGATGGGGCTCGATGCAGAAGAAACCTATACCGATCGTTTCGGCAAGAAACGCACCCGCACAATCGACATGGTCGCTCCGATTACCGGCGGTCTTCTCTTCACTCCGGGTGACTACCGCATCATTCTCGAAGCAGAATACATTCACGACCGCGCAGAAACCAAATACGCGGATACGGACAAGAAGCATGTGAAGGATGTTCTCGGTGCATTCTACATCGAAAAGCCGCTCACCAAGCGCTTCACCCTTTCCTTCGGTGCTCATAGCTACGGTTCTTCCCGTGACTATCAGTTCAGTGGCAACTTGATCGGGCGAATCAACTAATCCTTTTTCGACAGTTCGAATTGAAGCGCCTCCATTCGGAGGCGCTTTTTTGTTATCTTTGCGCATATGAAGAACTTTTACGTTACTACCCCGATTTACTACGTTAACGACGCGCCGCATATCGGTCACTCCTATACAACCGTTCTTGCAGACATTCTCACCCGATTTCACAAGATTCTGGGATATCAGACCTACTTCTTGACCGGTACCGATGAACACGGTCAAAAAGTACAGCGTGCCGCCGAAAAGCGTGGCGTCACCCCGCAGGAACACGTGGACGAATACTACCACCGTTTTGAAGACCTGTGGAAAAAGATGGATATCGGCAACGACTTCTTTATCCGCACGACCATGCCGGAACACAAAGCTTACGTGCAAGAATGCCTCCAGAAGCTCTGGGACAAGGGCGAAATTTATTCCAAGGAATACGAAGGCTGGTACTCCGTCGGCGAAGAACGTTTCTTTACCGAAGACGAACTTGACGAAAACAAGTGCGACCCGATCAGCCACCGCCCGGTGGAATGGCTCAAGGAAAAGAACTACTTCTTTAAGATGGGTTCCTATCAGCAGAAGCTGATTGACTTCCTCGAAAGCCACAAAGATTGGATCGTTCCAGATTACCGCTGGAACGAAATCCGCGGCTTCTTGAAACAGCCTCTGAACGATCTTTGCATTAGCCGTCCAAAGGCTCGCCTCAGCTGGGGCATTCCACTTCCGTTCGATACAGACTATGTGACCTATGTCTGGTTCGACGCCTTGTTAAACTATGTAAGCGCCTCGACCGCCTTCCACAAGACTTATGCGGACGGCACTCCGATTTGGCCGGCCACTTACCACCTAATCGGCAAGGACATTTTGACGACCCACTGCGTCTATTGGCCGACAATGCTCATGGCACTTGACATTCCGCTTCCGGAACACGTTCTTGCCCACGGTTGGTGGCTCGTGAACGGCGGCGAAAAGATGAGCAAGTCCGCAGGCAACGTCGTGAATCCGATGGATTACATGGAAAAATACGGTATCGACGCGTTCCGCTACTTCCTCGCCCGTGAAATGGTCGTAGGACAGGATGCAAACTTCACGCACGAAGGCTTTGTCCGTCGCATCAACAGCGACCTCGCCAACGACCTCGGCAACGTGCTGAACCGCGTGCACCGCCTGGTGCTCAATAACTTCGAAGGCAAGCTCCCGAAGGCAGCGCAGATCGGCGAAGCCGAAAAGGAAGTCATCGATCTCGCCGGTAAGGTGATTGCCGAAATCAAGGAAGGCCTTCCAAAGGCTCGACTTTCGCAGTCGATCGAAACCATTATGCAGCTCGTGCGCAGCATCAACCGTTATCTCGAAGTCAAGGCTCCATGGAAGCTCGCGAAGGACGAATCCAAAAAGGACGAACTCGCCACGGTTCTTTACATTTCCGCAGAAGCCGTGCGTCTTTCTCTTTGCCTCCTCTGGCCGGTCATTCCGTCCAAGGCAGAAGAAGGTCTTGCCATGCTCGGTTCCAAGTTCCAGAGCGCAGAAGATCTTTCCTGGGGCGTTCTCCAGAGCGGCGAAACCTTCGGCGAAGGCAAGCCTCTCTTCCCGCGTATCGAAGAAGAAAAGAAGCAGGAACAGGCAAAGCCGGTACAGAAGCCGAAGCAGAACAAGCCTCTCACCGCAGAAGAGGTGCCTGCTGAAATGGACATTCGCGCAGCCAAAATCATCGACGTGCAGAACCATCCGGACGCAGATTCCCTCTACGTTCTTCAGGTCGATGCCGGCGAAGGCGAACCGCGCACCATTTGCTCGGGCCTTCGTGCAAGTTACAAGGCAGAAGAACTCAAGGACCGCATGATCGTCCTCTTTGCAAACCTGAAACCGGCTCCGCTCCGCGGCATCATGAGCAACGGTATGCTCTTTGCCGGCGACACCGACGAAGAGCACGTCTGCGTGCTCATCGCTCCGCCAGAAGATGCAAAGCCGGGTGACCGCGCCACCTTCCACGGAATCGCTCCGGCAACCGACGGTCGTATTCTCAAAGTAAAGGACTTCGAAAAGATTTCTCTCGAAGTACGCGGCAAAGTTGTATTCTGTGGCGAAAACGCTCTCGAAATCGGCGACAAGCCGGTGACCTGTGACGTTCTCGACGGCAAGAAGGTTCACTAAAGCCCATGTACTCGATTCAAAAATTTTCCGCGCTAGCGCCAAAGACAAAAGCCAAGCGCTTCGCGGAACTTTTGCGAATTCTCATTCTTCAGCTCGGCAACGACATGGCCCAGATTCGTAACGAATATGAGCATTATGCCGAATGGGAAAACTTCCCCGCTTCCAAACGCTTGAACGGAAAAAATCAAGCCGAGCTAATTGATCTTTATAAAGACTTCCGCACCGAGGCGGGTCTCGGCTTTGAACGCGATGTCTACCTAGAAAACGAACCAGGCGACCGTTCTGAAGCGGTCATGCAGACGCTCCCCTACGCCGTGCTTGCGCACAATCTACGCAGCGGATTTAACATCGGATCGGTCTTCCGCACCTCGGACTGTTTTGGTCTTGAAGCGGTACACCTTTCCGGTTACACGCCAGACATTGACCATGCGATGCTCAAGAGCGCAGCCCGTGGCACAGAACGCTGGATTCCGCACAAACGCTGGGAAACTCCGTTCGACTGCATCCAGGCGCATTTAGCAAACGGCTACAGCATTATCGCGCTTGAAACCGGCGAGGGATCCGTTCCCATTTCTACCGTGGAATGGCCGAAAAAAGGCCTGATCATTCTCGGCAACGAAGAACTCGGTATCGCCCCGGATTTGCTTGAAAAATGTTCCCTCAAAGTGGAAATTCCGATGGCGGGTCGAAAGGCGAGCATGAACGTAGCAGGCGCCTTCGCCGTTCTCTCTTACGCGATCCGCACCGGGTACAAGTTTTAACTTTTTTATAGTTTTAAAATCAAAAAGTTCCCCGCTTTGCGAGGAACTTTTTTACAAACATTCCGTTTGAAAGAAAAGCTTAGAGGCGCTTCAACACAGCCTGAGCGTGGTGATAGAAACCTTCCGTCGTCGCCATTTCGGCAATCGCCTTTCCGTGCTTCTGAATCGCCTTCTGCGAATAGTGGATGACGCTCATGCGCTTCACAAAATCATAGACGCCAAGCGGGCTCGAGAAGCGAGCCGTCCCGTTCGTCGGAAGCACGTGGTCCGGACCTGCGAAGTAATCACCGACCGGTTCGCTCGACCACGGGCCAATGAACACAGCGCCGGCGTTCAGAATGCTCTTCGAAAGTTCTTCCGCTTCGCATGTCATGATTTCCAAGTGTTCCGGAGCGATGCGGTTTGCAATCGCAACACCGTCGAACCAGTTGTCCACTACGAGAATACGACCAAAGTGATCGAGAACCTTTTCCAGGAGTTCGCGCTTCGGAGAATTTTCCACCTGTTCATCGACGCAAGCAGAAATCATCTTCGCCGTATCCATGTTGTCGGTAATGCAGATAGCAGCTTCAAAGCCTGAACCGTGTTCAGCCTGGCTCATCAAGTCTGCAGCCACAAAGTCCGGATCCGCCGTCTTATCTGCCATCACGAGAATTTCAGACGGACCGGCGATCATGTCGATATCCACTGTACCGAAGACTTCCTTCTTTGCGATGGCGGCAAAGACGTTACCCGGGCCCACGATCTTGTCGACCGGTTCAATTCCCTTTGCGCCGTAAGCGAGGAGCGCCACAGCCTGAGCTCCGCCGATGTGATAAACTTCCGTAATGCCGAGTTCGCGCAGAACGAATGCGACAGACGGATGGATACCGTCCTTCGCCGGAGTCGTCACCACGACTTCATCAACACCCGCCACCAGAGCCGGCACCGCATTCATAATGACCGTACTCGGATACACGGCAGCACCACCCGGCACATAAAGACCCACGCGGTGCATCGGACGAATACGCTGGCCGAGGACTTCACCGTCCTTGCCCTTGAAAGAGAATCCGTTCAGGTCCTTGAGTTCATGCTTGTGGAATTCCATCGCATTCTTAATCGCCTGGCGAAGACCCTTGGCGAGAGTTTCCGGAACCTTGTCCGCAAGCTTTTCGATCGTCTTTTCGCTCACCGCGAGAGATTTGCCCTTGAGACCGTCGAACTTCTGAGCGTATTCGACCGCCTTCGAAAGACCGCCCTTGCGAACATCTTCCAGAATCTGCTTGACCTTTTGGTGAATTTCTTCCGTCGGTGCGACACCGCGTGCGCAGATGCGTTCGACTTCCTTCGACTTCTGCTTGACTTTAATGATTTTCATAATCTAGTGTCCGTTTTTTTGTTCTTTATAAATCTTGTAGGTGAGACCGTCTATCAAGGCGAACCAAGACGCCTCGATGATGTTCGAAGAAACGCCTGCCACATGCCAGGTATCCGTTTCGTCGCCGAAGGTAGACCACACTCGCACGTGCGCATCGGAACCGACATTCGATCCAAGGACGCGCACCTTGAAGTCGTCCAAACGAACGTTCTTCATGTACGGGAAGTACGGGGTCAAGGCCTTGCGCAGTGCCGCATCAAGAGCGTTCACCGGGCCATCGCCTTCTGCTACCTGTAGACTGATTTCATCGTTGATATGAAGCTTGACCGTCGCTTGGGAAACGCTCACGCCCTGCATGGTACGGTCTTCAATCAAACGGTAATTTTCAAGCGAGAACGGCGTCGTAAAGTGACCTAGTGTTCTGTACACGAGCATTTCAAAGCTCGCTTCCGCACTGTCAAAATGCCAACCGTCGTTTTCACGTTTTTTGATCAAAAGCAAAAGTTCACGGATCTTCGGGTCTTTCTTGTCCACGTCCACATGGAGCAGTTCCTTGACCTTTTCCACGACCAGAGAGCCACCCGCCTGATCGCTTGCAACGAACACACGCTTGTTGCCCACGAGCTGCGGGTCCACGTGCTCAAAGCTGCGGGAGACCTTCATCACGCCATCGATGTGAGCGCCACCCTTATGTGCAAAAGCGGCATCCCCGACGTACGGAGCGTTGACATTGCTCGGGATGTTTACAATCTGATCGTAAGCAAGACTCACCTTGCGCAGATCCTGCAAGTTCTTTGCGCAGAACGGATCCTTTTTCAGCTTCAGGACAAGATCCGCGCAGATCGTCGTCAAGTTCGCATTACCGCAGCGTTCGCCGTAGCCGTTCAAAACACCCTGCACCATCGTGATGCCGTTCTGAACCGCGATGAGAGAATTCGCCACCGCCATTCCGCTGTCGTTATGCGCATGAATGCCGAGCGGAGTCGAAACCTTTTCCTTTACCGCCTGGATGATTTGTGCAAGTTCCCACGGCATCGTTCCGCCGTTCGTATCGCAAAGCACAATGAAATCAGCACCGCCGAGTTCCGCCGACTTTAATGTATCGAGCGCATATTGCGGATTCGCCTTGTAACCGTCAAAGAAATGTTCCGCATCATAAATGACGGATTCTGAATTTTCCTTGAGGTAGCGAACCGAGGACTCGATCATGTCGAGATTTTCTTCGAGGGTCGTGCGAATGACATCGGTCACATGCAAATCCCAGCTCTTGCCAAAAATCGTTTTGACAGGCGCTTGGCTTGCGACCAAAGCCTTTAACAGCGGATCGTCTTCCGGAAGAATATTCGGACGCCGCGTGCTACCGAAAGCGGTAACCTTCGCATGGGTCAGATGCATTTCTCCAATATGCTTGAAGAACTCCACATCGATGGGATTGCTGGGATTGGGCCAGCCCCCTTCAATGTAGTCAAAGCCGAAAGAGTCTAGCAGCTTGGCTGCCTGCAACTTGTCTCCTAAGGAAAGGGAAATCTTGCGGTCCTGATTGCCATCGCGCAAAGTGGTATCATAGAGAAAAACGTCTGCCATAATGGTCCAAATTTAATAAAACATCCAGCCCGCTTTTAGGGTTTAGCGAGCAACCATGCCCTTACGGACATCTTCTGACTTATCCTTGCCTTCGAGAAGCGCAAGCAGTTGCAATCCGAACTCTTCTGCAGAACCCGGACCGCGGCTTGTCACCAGTTTACCGTCCACCACGACGCGGTCCTGAGAATAGCTCTTGCAATAGGAACGGATATCCGGTTCCGTCGAAGGATAACTCGTCACACGTTTGTCGTGCAAAACACCCGCCGCGGCAAGAACAATCGGAGCCGCACAAATTGCCGTCACCCACTTGCCTGCGCCCATAAAGCTTCGAACCGTTTCCTGCACCGCCTGGGAGTTTCGCAGATTTTCCACGCCACGGCCGCCGCCCGGCAAAAAGATTCCCGAATAAAGGGATGGGTCAAGTTCCGAAAGAAGGGCGTCCGCCCTGATCGTCAAACCATGAGCGCCTTCCACAAATGGATCGGTGTGAATGCTCGCAAGGGAAACCTTTACCCCTCCGCGAATCAAAATATCATACGGAACCACGCATTCCGTTTCTTCAAAACCATCTGCCAACAGAAATAAGATATGATTCGACATAAAAAATCTCCTTAGGTTACCTTTAGAATATAACCAAATTAGAGAGATTTTTTGCGATATAAGAAGAATTTCAACGATTTGGCTGGATTCTTAAAACTTCGCCCGCTTTGACTTTCGTGGACTTTTTCTTATTCCACTCGACAATCTGTTCAATGGTCACGCCGTATGTACGGGAAATATCCCACAGGGATTCTCCCGATTGGACCGTATGTTTAATGAAATTCCCTTCGGACTTCTTTTCCACAGGCTTTGCTATCGCCTTTTCGACAGGCTTTTCCACAGGCTTTTCGACGTAAAGGACCTGACCCGCACGAATGGCGGAACCATCGACGCCGTTCCACTTTTGAAGTTGCGAAACGGAAACGCCGAACTTGCGAGCGATCGAGCCGAGGTTATCGCCCGGCTTTACCTTATACGTGCGCACCGAGGATTTTTTTGAAGATTGCGACGAGTTTGTTTGTGTGGAATTCTTGGAGGAATTCGAATTATAGGCGCTGGACGGCAACGGAATCATGAGCGTTTGACCGCAGCGGATGCGCGTATTCTTCAAATGATTCGCAGACTGGATATCCTTCACAGAAACACCATACTTTCGGCTGATCTTGCCCAAATTTTCGCCAGACATCACCTTGTGATACTGCCAGCGCGACCAGGACTTTTTATCCATTTTTTCGTAAGCGACAAGGAAGGAATCCCGCGTCCCTTCCGGGATGCGCATCACGTAGCCGCTTTCCTTCGGTGGCGTGCACCAACGATTCAGTTCCAAGTTTAGTTCCTGAATCGTCTTGGTATCGACTCCAGCCGCTTTCGCCACCTGATCAAGCGGCATAAATTCCACGACAGTCACCGTATCGAATGCAACGGGTTCACGCTTTTCCACATCCATACCGTAATGTTCCGGATAATGTCCGATCGTCATCGCGGCAAGAATACGCGGCACGTAATGCATCGTTTCTTTCGGAAGATTCAAGTCCCAATAGGTGATCGTCTTCGTCGAATCCCAAAGCGTATCTTCTTTGAGTTCGCGGATTCGACGACGCACGCAACCTTCGCCGCAGTTGTAAGCAGCCATCGCCATTAGCCAGTCACCAAATTCATCATGCAAACGTTTTAAATAACGCATGGCGGCAACCGTCGAAAGTTCCGGATTACGGCGCATGTCCATCCAAAAATCTTGATACAGCCCGTAACGCTTTCCCGTAGACGGTATAAACTGCCAAAGCCCCGCCGCCTTGGCACGGCTATAAGCCTTGATCTTGTAACCGGATTCCACAAGCGAAAGGAAAATCAAATCGCGCGGCATTCCCATGGAATCGATCTTTGCGTAAATCATTTCTTCAAATGCGGTCTTTCGAGAAAGAGAAGCTTCCGTAAAATCATGTGCACGCGTCGACATGTACTGAATTTCCTGCATCACGCGTTCGTTGAATTCAATCGGGAGCGTAAACTCGGCACGATTCAACGTATCGAGGAAACTTTCGATTTCTTCGCGTTCCGCACTGTCGAGGGGCGGTTCGTCCAAATTTTCAAGACCCGCATCATCAAACTCATAGCGCACATAGACAGAAGCGTCCTCGCCCATGGCCAGGATCTGGGGGTAAACCTCGTCCAACGCCGCGATCAACTTATGCGGCATATCCCGACGGTACAAAGAATCCTGCGGCCGCGCCTGAATCGAATAGACGGGGTCGTAGTTTTCTTCCACTAATTTTTTTAAGGCTAAATCCAGATGATGTCGAGCGACAAGCCAGTCCTCATCTTCCATCGCCTGCAAGGCAAACTGATACTGTTGCCAAGACTCCCGCAACTCTTCTTCGGGAGACACCCAATCGCTCATCGCGCGGGATACAAAAGATTCCTCAGCTTCGGGAGTATAGACTTCCTGTCTGCTTCCTGCACAGGAAGTGAATATACAAACGAAAGCCGAGGCGATTATGAAAAAAACGCCCCTCTCCAGGGATCTGGTCACTGGTCGTAGTCCAAATCTTCCGCGTAGTCGTTCCAGATCTGGTCGCGCTTGAACGTCGGTTTGTCGAAGTTCACCTCTTCATCGAGGCTTTCCTCTTCTTCTTCCTCTTCGAGCTCTTCCTGTTCTTCTTCGTTTGCCAGCGGCACGGAAGGTTCGATGTTGTCGTTCTTAGGACGACGACCGCAATGCATCGGCTGCGGATTGCTCATTCCCATATTCTTAATATTCATATAAGAATACACCTCTCTATTTTATTTTCCCAGAGCGTTATTCACGCCGAACCAGATAAGCCCTGCCGCAATTAACGACAAGATCATCGTAGCGTAGATGAGCGCTCGACTAATCCGGTAAGCCTTTTGGTTCTTTCGACTCCAAAAAGGTCTTTCCGACTGATTCGCGTTTTTAGCACTCATAGCGAAAATATACTCACAGTGTTAGAAAAAACAAGTAGGTTTCTAAATATTTTGACAAGCTTACCAGTTTTGGATAGCCTTATACGCATTATGCGTCGTATTCACCGTCTGGGAACCGTAGTAGATCAACTGAGCCGTCGGATAGACGAGCTGAACGACACGGTTCCAACGCGAGAGATTCGTCGCATCGACATAGACGATATCACCCGGTTTCAACGCGAACTGGTCGCCGAAGACAAGAGCCATCGGGTTGCGGGCATTCAAATGATAAACATCAATCGCATCCGCTGCAGAAGCGCGGAACACATAGATATTTTCTGCCTTTGCCGATTCCAAGCGAAGACCGCCCGCTTCAGCAAGAGCCTGGGCCAAGGAAAGCTTGCCGTTCTTGAACGAGAGAGCTTGCTGGTTACGCACTTCACCCATCATGTAAACCTTGGATTCTTCGGAATCCGGAACACGGATTACATCGTTATCCTTCAGCACGACATCGCTTGGGCCCTTACCGGCCGCATAAGGCGCCAGCATATTCAAAACGTAGGTCTTACCATCACGCGTAAATTCCACCGTCGAAAGATCTGCATCAGCAGTTGCACCTCCGCAGCGGTTGATCGCTTCGAGGAAAGTCACCGGCACATCGTTCAAGGTCACAACGCCCGGATTCTTGATGGAACCCTGGACATAAACCTTGTGACGCTGGCTCTGGAGCAGACGGACGTCAATCTGAGGATTGTTCAAAACCTTGGAAAGGTTCGACACGATTTCTGCACGCAATTCCGCAATGGTCTTGCCCACCACGTTAATTTCACCGACATACGGGTAGAACATCACACCGGATTCACTAACAAGCTGACCTGTCGCATTATCACTACGGTAAGAACCGAGCGGGCTCGTGAGTTCCGGATGTTCCCAAATGACGACCTGGACAATGTCAAAAGGTCCGAGTTTGTAAGCTTCCGGCGTATAAGTCAAAAGTTCTTCTGGAAGCGCAGCGAAGGTTGCCGGTGAGGCCGAATTCGAAGAAACACCCGAAAGTCTGGAAAGCGTAAGCGGACTAATGCTCTGCAGATGCACCTTTGCACCCTGAAAATCAGCCAACGTATCAATGGAGCCATCTTCGTTGGACGATTCGTTCAACACCATACCCGGGGAAGCGAAGCATCCCGAAAGAACAAGAGCGGCGGTCGAAAGGATTCCCAAGATCCAACTTCTCATATAAAAATTCCTCTGATTAACAAAAGATGAGTAAAATATAAGAAAATCACAAAGATCTCCAACGATTCAGACAATAGGACACTAGCATTTGGCGGAAAGGCTCCGTTTTAGGCGTCGAAGGAATCCTTTGCAAAAAAATCCAGGCGGTTTCGCCCTGATTTCGAACGTAACCCATGCCCGAAAGTTTGGATTCCGCTTTTTCGAGCATTTGACGCAATTCTAGAATCCGCTTGGAAACATTCTCCCGTTCGTTTTGACGAATTCGAATACACCTAACAACCCACCAAGCCAAGGATCCGATAAGCAACACTCCTAAAAACAGTTTAAACGTCAAGGATTCAAAGACATTGGATATCCAATTGGTAAAAGAATCGAGCGAAGTGCGCCAACGCCCTTCCGTCAGTTCGTGCCAGGCAAGGGAAAGCATGCTGCGCAGGCGTTCGATCAAACGTTCAAACCGAGAAGGTTCGCCGTTTTGCAACCGAGCAGAGACCGGTGTCGGGTCAAAGGTGTTCCAATACCCGTCTGCGTCCAAAAATTCCACCCAACCGTGCGCAGTCCTGCGGCGGAAAATCCAATAGCCTTCCCCGATTTCCGGGTACGCAAAACCACTTGCATACCGAGCAGGAATTCCTATATGACGCAGTAAAAGTGTGCTGAACGAGGCGAAATACGAGCAGAAGCCTCTCCGTTTGCGGTAAAAGTCTTCCAACGGATCTTCCTCGGAGCGTTCAAAGGAAAGCTGGTATTTAAAATTTTCATCAAAATAGGTGCGGATCTTTTTCAAGTTGCTTTTCAGCGAATCCTTCGACAGGGAAAGTTCCATTTGAAGAACAGCGGAATCGAGCAACGGTAAAAGCGAATTCGGAACCTGAAGCCATGCGGAATCGTTCTGGGTCAGCGTATCCCGAGTCCGAATGCCGTCCCAGTAGTACCAGTTCCGCGGAGATCTTTCCGGAGTCTGGAAAAAGTCTCCTGCGAAGTGCGGAAGGGAGTCTATATTCTTCAGCGCGACTCCAGCGGCTCCGGGAGGAGCAAACAGCGCCTTTTCGACGGAAAGGTTCGACTGAACCCAGACCGCAGTCGAATCGAATGGTTCGCGGACTTCAAAGCCTCCATAGTCGCCGACAAAACGCCCTGTCTGCAGAAAGCGGTGCTGCTTTGACTGTTTCCAAAGTCCTACCTTGGGCAGGTAACGCTCGTAAGCAATCCCTTTCAAAAAGAGTGGCATTCGTTTGGAATAAACGCGAAAGACGACATCGTCTTCAAATTCTCCCGAATAGTTTTTTGAGAAAGCGGTTAATGCGCCGATACTTGAAAATCCCATCAAAGTGCGCTTGTGGTAATCATTTTCATAACGAGCCGCCCGGGTTGCATAATCCGAGCGTTTATCCAAATTCAAGTTTTTTGCCGCTAGCAGAAGCAAAAAGAATCCGATCCAAAAGAGGAGCCAAAGCGCAAAATTCTTTTTGGAACGCACGTCCCAAAGGAGTGCAAGCGTCGCCACGCCAAACGCAACGCCAATTGCCGCACTTGCCTCAAAGGAGCTGAGAGTAAAAACCACAAAGGCATCGAACCAGACAAAGACCATGCGACCGCCACGCCCCACGCACAGCCACTCCACAAGCGCCAAATACAAAAAATACCACGCCGGAATGTAAAAGAAGAGCGGCGAAAAACCGCCCGGCGTACTGCGAAATGCGGCAAACCAAATCGCAAACGGAATCATTCCCAGATAAAGCCAAATGCGATGCAACTTCACCGCTTTCCCGAGCCTTAAACGCCGATACGTCCAAAGGCAAAAAAGCAACGAGAGAACGGCAAGCTGCATGATCTGAGAAGCGCTCCACAACGCAAAAATCGCAGCGACAAGGATTACCAAAGCCGCTTCGTTCGAACCGTTCTTCTTCATAGCGAAGCCTCCGATCCGCGCAAAACAAACTTGAGTGCATCCGATTCCTGACGATTCCCTTCTCGATTCACCACTACGATTTGCTTATCGACCGCAGGCCAATTCACTTCATGGACCGCCACGGCGAGCACCGGAATTTCATTATCCGGTCTTACATGCCACTTGTCCAAGTTATACGTTGTATGCAGGTCCGCATACGGAACTCGCGCAAGAACAGCGAGGATTTTCTCCTGAGCGTTTTTCGCATTATCCAAGCGCACTTCTTCATTACCGATAAAAACCCGCCCTAAAAGGTTCCGTTCCAATAGCCAAAAGGCGATGCTTCCGAACAAACGAATCGCATATTCTACGCACATTTTTTCACGAAAATGCTTTGCGGAAACATCTAAGAGGAGCGTAACGCCGCCTCCGACTTCTGTAGCAAATTCCTTGGTAAAAGGCCTGCCGTAGCGAGCAAAGGCTTTGTGGTGCAAATCGCGAAGGCTGTCCCCTTCGCGGTATTCGCGGACTCCGATAAATTCCATGCTGCGGGAATTTTCGGGGCGAAGCAAACGTTCGAACTTGGCCCCGCTGATGCCGAGAGTCAAAAAGCGAAACTGGGAAATGTTCTGGATTTTAGGCAATACCAAGAGTTCCGCCTGGCCGTCATACTTTTGAAAGCTCTGCGAAAGTCCAAGAAGACGTGTTTCCACCAGGGCGATTTTCGAAAGCGGAAAAGCGCCACGACGCTTGGGCAGCAAAAGTCCGTTTTCCAAACGGACGACGCTCGGATCCATGCGAAAAGAATCCAAATACGCGCCTTCCGACAAAGGTTTTTCGAACGTCGCCACGAGTTGCACAGGTTCGCCTTCCGTCGCCATCGGGACTTCCACATGTAAAATCCGATTATCCGGTTTACGGCGCACGATGATCGAAAAGACCATCAAACAGAAAGCGGAAAACTCAAAAACTTTGACCCACTGAAAACCCGGCAAAAAAAGGAACATGGAACAAAAGAGCAACAAGGCAGAGAACACATGCCCCGCAGGCGTGATGACTTCATCCCAAAAGTAATACAGGCGCATCAAAAGACCGGGCTTTTCCGGAGCTCGCGGATAAGCTTTCCACAGCCAAACGATTTCTTCCCAAATTTTTTTCAAAAGCTACCTGGGAACGGAAACGTTTTTGCGAATATCTTCGAGAATTTTCTTTGTCGCATCAAAAGCAGAATCTTTCGCAAAGATGCGGTGCGCAAGCACCGGTAAAATGGACCGTTGCAAATCGTCTGGTGTCACATAATTTCGATTGTCCATATAGGCAAAGGCTTGCGATATCGCCACCAGAGCCATGCCAGCACGCGGACTCGCTCCAAGCCGCAAATCCGAGCGATGGCGCGTCGCCTGCACAAGTTTTACCGCATAAAGTTCAAGCGATTCGTCCACATGTATCTTCTTCACTTCTTCACGGATCCGCAAAACATCTTCCGGAGTCATCACCGGTTTGAGTTTTTCCACAGGAACTTCAAAACGGTGACCGCGGATAATGCCGAGTTCCGTTTCCTCGGAAGGATAGCCTAGGGAAAGGCGCACCATGAAACGGTCCATCTGCGCCTCGGGCAGCGGATAAACGCCGCGGAATTCCACCGGGTTTTCCGTCGCAAGGACAACAAAAAAGTTCGAGAGTGCATAAGTCTTGCCTTCGAGCGAAACCGAACGTTCTTCCATCGCTTCCAAAAGGGCGCTCTGCGTACGCGGACTTGCACGGTTGATTTCATCCGCCAAAAGTACCTGCGTAAAAACAGGTCCTTTCTTGATTTCAAATTCGGAAGTTCCCGGTCTAAAAATGGCTCCACCGGTCACATCCGCCGGAAGCAAATCCGGTGTAAACTGAATTCTTGCATAGTCCGCAGAAACCGCTTTCGAAAGCGCTCTCGCAAGCGTCGTTTTTCCGGTTCCCGGAACATCTTCAATCAACACATGTCCATTCGCAAGAATCGCCGCCACGAGCAATTCCACCGAATCTTCTTTTCCGAGCAGAACCGAGTTCAGCGCCTGAATCAATTTTTGAATCATTTGACTTCCCTTTTCACCACCTAAATTCAAAATAAAAATATATTCCATTCCATGACCGCATACTCCATTTTTAGCACTCTTGCCGCAATCGCCTTGATTTTTCTGCTCATCCACTCCATTTGGAATACCGCCCCCGAAAAGCGCAGGGCTTTTGTCATCCCTGGACTCATCCAACTTTTTGCGGCAAGCCTAGCCCTTATACGCGGAAGAATTCTCCCTTACTTTATTCCGCACGAAATCGTCACGATCCTCTGTTACTTCTTTGCGTTGTATCTGACTTTTACTTCGGCGATTTCCATTGCCGCGGTCGGAAAGCCTCACCGTAAAAAACTGGCAAGCCTTTGGGTTATTACAGCGGTCGCCTTCTGGATTCTCGCGATTTTCGCCTAGGCGTTTGTTCCGCTGTTTCATAACGAGCCGAAGGCGTAGTTATCGTAATGAAATCGCAAAGCAAAACAGAAGCCCCCGCTAACGCGGAGGCTTCTGTTCCATTTTTCTAAAAAGGATTCGAGCTTAGCCGACGAAGAACATTTCGCCGTAGCCCGGAACCGGCCACTGAGAATCCGGAACGATGCGTTCGAGAGCATCCACCACGGAGCGGACATCCTTCATGCCTGCGAGTTCTGCGGCCGAATCGCCAGAATCGATAGCCTTTTCAAGCTTGTCGATTTCCTGCGTGAGCTTTTCCACGTTTTCTGCTGCGGACTTTGCAAGAGCGGAAACGCCCGTGTGCACGTAATCCGTGAGAGAGGCGCAAGAGTCTGCGAGTTCTGCAGCGTAGGAAATGCATTCCGGAAGGTACATGGTCTTTGCCATCATGAGAGCGCAGTTCGCTTCGAGAGCGATCATCGTCTCGTACTTTTCCTTTTCAATCACGTAGCGGCTTTCGAGTTCCACTTCGGAAAGGACGCTGTACTTCTTGTAAAGTTCAATGACCTTCGGATCGCGGTAAGCTTCGATAGCTTCCGGCGTCGTCTTGAGGTTCGGGAGACCGCGCTTGGCAGCTTCTGCTTCCCAATCGCCGCTGTATCCGTTTCCGTCAAAGAGCACACGCTTGTGATCCTTGATTTCCTTCTGGAGAACGCTCTGCACAGCAGAATTGAAGTCCGTGCCCTTCGAAGTCAAAGCTTCGATCTGATTCAGAACATCGTCGAGAGCCCAAGCCACAATGGTGTTCAAAGCGGTGTTGGTCGTTGCGCAGTTCTGTTCGCTACCGACAGCGCGGAATTCGAACTTGTTGCCGGTGAAGGCGAACGGGCTTGTACGGTTACGGTCCGTTGCATCCTTCGGGAGCGGCGGAAGCATGGACACACCGATTTCCATCGTGGAGCCGCTCTTCGTCGAAGTCGGCTTGCCCTTTTCGAGCTGGTTGATGATATCGGTGAGCTGTTCGCCGAGGAAGATCGAGATGATTGCCGGAGGTGCTTCGTTTGCACCGAGACGGTGATCGTTACCAGCGCTTGCGACCGTTGCACGGAGAAGCGGAGCGTAGGTGTCGACACCCTTGATGATGGAAACAAGGACCGTGAGGAACTGTGCATTTTCGTGCGGAGTCTTACCTGGAGAGAGCCAGTTCTTGCCATCTGGACCGGTGATAGACCAGTTGTTGTGCTTGCCGGAACCGTTCACGCCGTCGAACGGCTTTTCGTGGAGCAGGCAAACGAGACCATAACGTTCTGCAACGGTCTGGAGGACTTCCATCGTGAGCATGTTGTGGTCAGAGGAAAGGTTCTGTTCTTCGAAGACCGGAGCGAGTTCGAACTGGGCCGGGCTCACTTCGTTGTGGCGAGTCTTAGCCGGAACGCCGAGTTTCCAGAGTTCCTTGTCGACTTCTGCCATGAAGGAGAGAACACGATTCTTAATCTTGCCGAAGTAGTGGTCTTCAAGCTGCTGATGACGAGCCGGACGAACACCGAAGAGGGTACGACCAGTCTGCACCAAGTCCGGACGCTGACGGTAGACTTCAGCATCGACGAGGAAATATTCCTGCTCAGGACCGAGGGTTGCGAACGGACGCTTGTCGCCCGGTACGCCGAAAAGCTTAGCAACGCGGTTAATCTGTTTTGCGAGGGCGACCTGCGCGCGAAGAAGCGGGATTTTCTTATCGAGGGCTTCGCCATGGTAACCATAGAACATGGTCGGGATGCAAAGAACGGCAACGCCGTCGTTGTTCACCTTGATGAATGCCGGGCTCGTCGGATCCCAAGCGGTGTAACCGCGGGCTTCGAATGTTGCACGGAGACCGCCAGACGGGAAGCTCGAAGCATCCGGTTCGCCCTGGATGAGTTCCTTACCACTGAAGGAGGCAACGATGCCACCCTTGAAGTCCGGATTGTAGAAAGCGTCGTGCTTTTCTGCAGTCGTTCCATTCAACGGCTGGAACCAGTGAGTGAAGTGCGTCGCTCCATGTTCCATTGCCCACGTCTTCATGCCCGAAGCAACTTCGTCAGCGATCGTTGCGTCGAGAGCGGTGCCGTTTTCCATCGTCGCAAGAAGGCTTTCATAGGTCTTATGCGAGAGATACTTGCTCATCGTCTTGGTATTGAAGACGAGACTTCCAAATTCTTCCTGAATACTCACAGTGTACTCCTTATGGTTTGTGCCCTACTTTTTGCAAAAACCGTGCCAAGAAGATTTTTGGCGTTTTTCACCGATTTTAACATAAGTCCAGCCAAAGAAAGTTACCGTTTTGTCGCTTTCGGTAGCAAAAGATAGCAAAAATGTCGTTTTGTTATTTTGCCGCGCCAAGTTTGTCGGGATTCAAAGCATCCAATTCCGGAATCACAAAGATTCCATCCTTGCGAATCAGACGGTCGTCGAAATAGATTTCACCGCCCCCGTATTCCGGACGCATGATCAGAACCAAGTCCCAGTGGATAGCCGACTGGTTTCCGTTGTAAGCATCTTCGTAGCAACGTCCCGGAGTAAAATGAATGCTTCCCGCGATCTTTTCGTCAAAGAGAATGTCACACATCGGATGCAGGACGAACGGATTGAAGCCAATCGCGAATTCGCCGATGTAACGCGCCCCCTTGTCGGTATCGAAGATGGCGTTCATCGCTTCCGTATTCGAGGATGTCGCTTCGACAATTTTTCCATCCTTGAAAACGAGGCGAGTATTTTCGAATTTTTTGCCTTCGTACAAAGTCGGCGTATTGTAATGGATTACACCGTTCACGCTTTCGCGGACCGGAGCCGTATAGACTTCGCCATCCGGAATGTTCATCGTGCCACAGCACGGGACTGCCGGAATGTTCTGAATGCTAAAGGAAAGATCCGTATCCGGAGCTACAAGGCGCACCTTGTTCGTCTTGTTCATCAGATCGACGAGCGCTTTCGCCGCCTTCTGCATCGCCGGGTAGTCTGCAAGGCAAGCCTTAAAATAGAAGTCTTCAAAAGCTTCCGTGCTCATGCCTGCCCCCTGAGCCATCGAAGGAGTCGGCCAGCGCAAAACGCACCAACGCGTCTTGTTCACACGCCAGTCGAGCACCGGATGGCGAATCGTGCGGTTCGCAAAAGTGCGATCTTCAGGAACGTCGGAAAGTTCTACAAAATTGTCACTTCCGCGAATCGAGAGATACGCCTGCATATTCTTCATAAAGGCGAGATCGTGTTCCGCGGCAATTTTCAACTGCGCATCGGACGCGTTTTGCAACAGAACGCGGTTGACAGCACTGCGATGATGTGTTAAGAAAGGTCTTCCGCCCGCCTTCGATACGGCGCGAATCAGGGCAACCGAAAGATCCGCCGGGGTATCGGTCGTTTCGATCAAAATATTTTCGTCTTTTTTCAAGGCGATCGCATCGCGGACAAGCATTTCCGCGAGCTGAGTAATTCTAGGATCCATGTTGAGCCTCTTTTGTTTCGACGAAAAAATACTAATGTTTTGCGCCGAAAATGATCCAAAAAGACGAATTTCGCCCCAAACGATTTCAATTACCGTATCTTATTGAAAGACAAGGACTTACACGCCCAAAACATTGCAAAAACTCACGATTTTTGAATCCAAGACGCGCTTTCTAATCTATATTTTGAATACTATGAATTTGGCACAGCTTCCTCCTGATTTGAACAGTATCACGCGCCCGAATTGGATCGAAATCAACTTGGACGCTCTCGCGAGCAACATTCAATTTGTCCGAAAGTCCATTCCGAAGAAGACGAAAATTCTCCTTCCCGTGAAAGCGGACAGCTACGGCCACGGCTCCCTCGCCTGCGCTTATGCGGCAAAGAACAGCGGAGCGGATTTTTTGGGTGTCGCCCATCTTTCCGAAGGTATGCTCCTTCGCCAGTACGGCATGGACCTTCCGATTCTGATTCTCGGACCTTGCATTCCGGCTGACTTCCCTTACCTTGTCGAATTTCAATTGACCTCGGCTCTTTCCGACTTGAAGACCGCCGTCGCCTTCGACAAGTACCTCGAAGAAAACAATTTGCACTGCAAGGCTCACCTTGCGATCAACACGGGGATGCACCGCTACGGTGTACGCTTTGACGACTTCGATACGATCCGCCGGATCCTCACCCTGAAGCATCTGGAAGTCGAAGGAATGTTCACCCATCTCGCCACCGCCGACATGCTCGACAAGACTTCGAACGTGAGCACGCAACGCCAGATTGACCGCTTCTCGAACCTCGTCGAACTTTTGACAAACGAAGGCGTCCGTCCGCAGATTTGCCACTGCTCGAGTTCCGCAGGCACGCTGCGCCATCCGGAAAGTCACTTCGACATGGTCCGCCCGGGCCTTGTCCTTTACGGCTACAATCCGATGGGAGCCACACCGCCGGAAGGCTTTGAATATCCGGAATTGAAACCGGTGATGACGATCAAGTCCACTATCCGCACGATTCACGAAGTGCCGACGGGCGAAGGCGTTTCCTATGGCCAGTACTGGGTTGCCCAGCAGCCGACCAAGGTGGCGACCATCGCGATCGGTTACGGTGACGGTTACCTCCGCGGTGAATACAACAACGGTTATGTTTTAATTCGCGATCAGCTCTGCCCGATTCTCGGACGCGTCTGCATGGATGCGACGATGGTGGACGTGAGCCGTATTCCGGATGTGCAAATCGGTGAAACGGTCGAAGTCGTAAACGGTACGGCCGACGCCCGCATTTCCATGGAATCCGTTGCGGAAGCGCATCATACGATTCCTTACGAAATCACGAGCCGCGTGGCCCGTCGCCTTTATCGCAAGTATATTTGGAAGAACCGTCTGATCCGTTGGGACGACCTGAAGGAAGAATTCCACGTTCCTCCATTCACGCCGTATCCACTCCGCAAGGGCAAATAGTCTAGATGGATTCCTACTTTGACTCTTCCCGAAAGAAGTTTGTCGCGGCGACTCCAGAAGAAGCCGTGCGCCAAAACGTGGTTTCTTGGCTCAAGGATGTGGTAAACGTTCCCGGTCATCTGGTCGAAACGGAATTCGCTCTGCGCACCTTTGATTCAAAAAACGCTGACCGTGTGGATATCATCGTCCACGATTTTCGGGAAGGGGCAAAAGCCAACGAACCTTGGCTTCTTGTCGAATGTAAAAGGCCGGGCGTCGAATCTCCTGCCGCGCTTCAGGTCCAAGTCAACAAATACCTGCGCATTCTCAAGCCTAAATTCATTATGCTTTCCCTCGGCGACTCCGCCATTTTCCTCGGGCTCGATTCTGCGAAAAAAAGCTACACGCGCCTTTCCTCTCTCCCCAAGTATCCTCCGGTAAATCCCTGAATTTTCGGGTCGGGCATTTAGCGTTTCAAACAAACTTGCTATTTTTAGGGCGAAATATTCAACCGTGTCTTTTCTCGGAGATTCGCCATGGATCCATTGCCTTCGTCAAGTCAAAATTTTGATTTGGACATCCGCAACGTGCATAAGAGTTTCGGCAAAAAAGTCGTTCTCAACGGCATCAACGTGTTCATCAAAGATGGTGAATTTGTCACGCTGCTCGGTCCTTCGGGCTGCGGCAAAACGACCCTTCTCCGCATCATTGCAGGCTTTGAAAAGGCAGACGAGGGCGAAGTCGTTCTAAGCGGAAAAGTCATCTCGAACCGATCCCCATCCAAACGCCCCATCAACACGGTTTTCCAGAGTTACGCACTCTTTCCGCATCTGAACATTTTCAACAACATCGCATTCGGACTCAAGAGCCATAAAGTTCCGAAAGACGAAATCGAACGCCGTGTGAACAAAATGATGGAAATCGTGAACATCACGGATCTCGCCAAGGAAATGCCTGCAACACTTTCCGGCGGACAAAAACAGCGCGTCGCACTCGCCCGCGCCCTGGTGAACGAGCCGGACATCTTGCTACTCGACGAACCGCTTTCCGCCTTGGACGCAAACCTGCGCAAAAAGCTCCAGGTAGAACTGCGCGAACTGCAACGCAAGACCGACACGACATTCATCCTCGTGACGCACGACCAAGACGAAGCGATTGCCGTCAGCGACCGCATCCTTGTGATGTACAAGGGTCAAATCATCCAGGACGGCTCCCCAGAAGACATTTACGAACATCCGGTCAACCGTTTCGTCGCCACGTTCATCGGCGAAGCGAACATTCTCGAATGCGAACGTGTCTCTGAAAAGCTCGCCAAGACAAACTTCGGAAATCTCGTTCTCGAAAAAGATCCAACCTGGGAAAAGGGCGGCATCGCCATTCGCATGGAAGACATTCACGTTTGCACGCCGAACGAATCGTTTGCAGAAAACGTTTTCCCGGCAAAGATTCTCGAACGTATTTTCCGCGGAGATTATTGGGAACTGATCGCGGAGCTTCCGGGCGTCGATGCATGCGAAAGCTTAAAGCTCCGCGTCATGACGGACCCGGACGAAATCTACAATCCGGGCGACCAGGTGAATCTTTACATCGAGCCGCAATACTTGCAAGTGTTGAGTGATTAAGCCTATGCAGCAAACCGAAGTTTTTGAAGGCAAGCTCACCACGCGCAGCCGCATGCGTAAATTCGGGGTTCTTCTCACAGGCCCCGGCATTCTGTGGCTTCTCGTTTTTCTGTTGATTCCGACCGTATTCCTGATAGTTCTTGCGTTTGCACAGCGCGGTTCCTACGGCAGCATCGATTGGAATTTTTCGCTTCTGAATTTGGAGCGTCTTCTCGGGTTCAGCTCGTTCGGCTGGTCCCCCGACAATTTGCTCATCCTTTGGCGCAGCGTCAAAATCGCAACGTTCACCACGGTTCTCTGCATTCTCTTTGGACTCCCGATGGCGTTCTGGATTGCCAATCACGGCAAGAGCATGCGGGCGTTTTTATTTGCCCTCATCATGGTGCCAAGCTGCACGAACCTCGTCATCCGTACCGCAGCCTGGATGATCTTACTTGGACCGGACATGTTCCCCGCGAGCATCGCCCGCTTCCTCGGACTGATCGCCGAAGGAGAATCCCTTTACCCGGGAAGCTTTGCCGTTTACGTCGGCATGGTCAGTTCCATGCTCCCCTTTGCCGTTTTACCGCTCTACACCAGCGTGGAACGCTTGGACTGGGGAATCGTCGAAGCGGCCCGCGACCTTTACGCAGGACCTGTTCGCACGTTCTACCACGGAATCCTTTCGCAGATGATGCAAGGTATTATTGCAAGCGTCATCTTAACGCTCGTGCCGAGCTTTGGTATGTATGTGATCAGTGACCTTTTGGGCGGAAGCAAGTACATGCTGATCGGTAACCTGATCCAGCAGCAGTTCGGTTCCGCAAGCGACTGGCCATTTGGCGCCATGCTCGGCGTCGTGCTCATTTTAACAAGCGTCATCAGCCTTGTAATTTTCCAACGCGTCGGAGGTAAGAATTTTGTCTAAGCGCAAACTTCCGATTTTTGCAACGGTCCTTACCTTCATCGGCTTTTTGCTTCTGTATCTGCCGATGTTCCTCGTGGTGCAGCAGAGCTTTAACGCAAGCAAGCACGGACTTTCGTGGGGCGGTTTTACACTCGACTGGTACACGGGCCTCTTCGACAATGCCATGGTGCAGACGACGACTGTAAACACGCTGATTCTCGCGGTCGTGAGCACGCTCGTAGCAACCTTTCTCGGCACGCTTCTCGCAATCGGTATTCATCGAACGCCTTGGGGCAAAAAGATGCGATACTTCTACGACATGTCCATTAACGTTCCCGTGGTGACGCCGGATATTTTGATGGCCATCGCCCTTGCGGTCGTCTTTGCCTTGTTCCGTTCCTGGACGTCTTTTTTTGAGCCGGGAATGCTCACGATGATCATCGCCCATGTAACGCTTGAAATCAGCTTTGTCGTTCTTGTTGTACAGAGCCGGCTCGTAAGTATTGGCAAGGAGCAGATCGAAGCCGCTAGAGACCTTTACGCTTCAACGGCTGGGGCCTGGTGCCGCGTTATTTTGCCGCAGCTTTCAACGGCGATCATTTCCGGTGCGCTTCTTGCATTCACGCTTTCCCTGGATGATTTCATTTTGAGTTTCTTTACCAGCGGCCCGGAATCCCAAACGCTGCCTCTATACATTTATGGTTCCCTCAAACGCGGAATTTCTCCGCAGATTCACGCCCTTTCCTCAATCATCTTCTCTCTGACCCTGTTTGTCATGCTTCTGCTTGTTTTGAAAGGCATTCGCAAGGAACACAAACTGGCAAAGTCCAAGTGATTTCTAAATTTAAGTTTGAAAAAGTCACAATCATCCAAAGGATAAAATGAAAAAGGTTCTCTTTGCTCTTTCATTTTTGGCAATCGCTAGCCTCTTCGTAGGCTGCAAAAGCGAAAAAAAATCTTCCGACAAGCCGACGAAAGTCACTGTCATGATTTACAGTGAATACATCGACCCGGCCATGCTCCAGGATTTCGAAGCAAAAACAGGTTACAAGCTCCAGCTCGAACTCTATGAAGCCCAAGAAGAAATGATCAGCAAGTTGCAGACCGTCGGTACCGCGCAATACGACGTCGTCATCGCTAGTGACGTGGTGATCCAGCAGATGATTCACCTCGGACTTATCGGAAAGATCGATACGAACAAGATTCCGAACCGTGTTAACGTTGCAAGTCAGTTCAAAAATCCGAGCTACGATCCGACGAACGATTACACGCTCCCGTATCTATGGGGAACGACCGGTATCCTTTACCGAGATCCGTCCATTGATCCGATGAACGTCAGCTACAGCCTCCTCTTCGACGCCAACAATACGAAGGGTAACTTCAGCCTTCTCGAAGAAAGCCGTTCCATGCTCTCCATGGCGCTCCAGGCAAAGGGCTTTGATGCGAACAGCACAAGCAAAACGGAAATCAACCAGGCTGTGGATTACATTCTCCAGGCCAAAAAGGACCCGCACTTCCTCGGCTTCGACGGTTCTGTCGGCGGCAAGGACAAGGTGCTTTCGAAAATGGACTGGGCCGCAATCGTCTTCAACGGCGAAGCCATGGCCGCCATCGACGAAGACTCGACTCTCCAGTTTGCCATTCCGATCGAAGGCTCCTTTATGTGGGTCGATGCAATGACGCTCAGCAGCAAGGCTCCGAACGTTGACGGTGCATACGCCTTTATGAACTACATTCTCGACGCTCAGATCGGCGCACAGCTTGCAAGGTACATCAACTACGCAACGCCGAACAAAGCTTCCCTCGAAGTACTTGAAACGGAATTCACCGAAAACCGCGTCATCAACCCGACCGAAGAAGAAATCAAACGCATGGTCTTCTTAAAGGACCCGGGCGACGCAGCCCGACTTTTCGACGAAGCTTGGACCATCGTCAAGACCCGCTAAATCTATAGATACTGCTGCATGGAAAAGAACCGCTTTGAACTTCTCAAAACCTCTTCCAAGTCGAAAGCTCGACTCGGCAAGATTTACACAGGCCACGGCGTCATCACGACTCCGATCTTTATGCCGGTCGGCACACAGGCGACCGTCAAAGGCTTAACGCCCCGCGACCTCGATGAAGCCAAAGCGGAAATCATCCTCGGCAACACGTACCATCTGTACTTGCGCCCAGGTACCGCGCTCATTAAAGACGCCGGCGGTCTGCACAAGTTCATGCATTGGCACGGCCCCATGCTCACCGACAGCGGCGGATTCCAGGTCTGGAGCTTAAAGGATCTTCGCAAGATCAAAAAAGACGGCATCGAGTTTCGCAGCAATCTCGACGGGTCCAAGCATTTCTTCTCCCCGGAAAGCGTGATGAAGGCCCAGCGCGAAATCGGTGCAGATATCATCATGGCTCTCGACGAATGCACGCCGTACCCGAGCACCCAGCAAGAAGCGCTCAAGTCTTTGAACTTTACGCTCGACTGGACGCGTCGCGCCAAGGTTTGGCTCGAAGAAAACGCTCCCCTGTTCGGCTATGACCAGAGTTTCTTTGGCATTATCCAAGGCGGCATGCACTTGGATTTACGCGCCAAGGCGATTGAAGAAATCAAAAAGGTGGACCCGGACGGATACGCTCTCGGCGGACTCTCTGTCGGCGAACCTACAGAACTGATGTACCAGATTGCGGATTACTGCACGAACTACATGCCGGTTGAAAAACCGCGCTACGTGATGGGCGTCGGAACTCCGTGGAACCTGCTTGAACTGATTTTGCGCGGCGTCGACATGTGCGACTGCGTCATGCCGACCCGCAACGCCCGCAACGGCATGCTCTTTACCAGCGAAGGCGTTCTGCATTACAAGGCAGGCCGCTACGCCAAATGCCTAGACAAGGCACCGGATCCGAACTGCGACTGTTACACTTGCCGCAACTTCAGCCGCGCCTATCTGCGTCATCTGTTCCACTCAGGAGAAATCCTTGCAATGACGCTTGCATCCATTCACAACGTGCATTTCTACTTAAAGCTCATGCGCGATGCGAAGGAACACATTGCAAACGACACCTTTGAAGATTGGGCTCACGAGCAGATCATCAAATTGCAAAGAGTCTGCGATTAAAACAAAAAAGGCTGGTTTTGAAACCAGCCTTTTTTGTTTGAAAATTTTTCGTTAAACCGTTTCGTCCGAATGAATTTCCGGCGTTGCAGCGATCCATTCTCGCAAAGCCATTTCTTCTTGCTCAGCAAGGAGACGCTTTTTATCCTTCTTTTTGTAATCCTGCTTATGCGGAAGCAAGCCAAAGTTAAAGTTCATCGGCTGGAAGTCTTCATTCGGCGTCACGAGCTGATGCAGCAACGAACGGATGCAGCTTTCCGGCGGAAGTTCACGCGTTTTGCCGTGCAAGAGAGTGTTCGCCATATTCCAAGCGGAATACCAACCTGTTGCGACCGCTTCGGTATAACCCTCTGCGCCTGTAATCTGGCCCGCAAACCATGTCGGCGGAAGATTCGAAGCCTTTTCGACTTCGGGCTTTAAGCGGAGCGTTTCGTCGAGAAGTTTTGGACTTTCGATGAACGTGTTGCGGTGCATGGCACCGAGACGTGCAAAGCGCGCATTCTTCAAAGCCGGCACCAAGGTAAAGATTTCCTTCTGCGTACCGTAGCGAAGACGCGTTTGGAATCCAACCATGTTGAACAAAGTTTTTTCTTTATTTTCGGCACGCAGCTGAATCACCGAGTACCATTTCTTTCCATTGTTGCCTAGGCCAAGTCCCACAGGGCGCATCGGGCCAAAGCGCAGCGTATCTTCGCCGCGACGCGCCATTTCTTCTACCGGAAGGCAACCTTCAAAGAGTTCCTTCTTTTCGAACGGGCGCGGTTCAATGGATTCCGCTTCACGCAGGCGACGCACAAATTCATCGTACGTTTCCTTGTCGAGCGGGCAGTTGATAAAGTCAGCTGTTTCACCCTTTTCCCAACGGTTGCGGTAAAAGGCGTAATCGAAGTCGATGGAATCCGTTTCTACGACCGGAGCGATGGCATCAAAAAAATGCAAGCGTGAGCCACCGAGATGCGCAAAGATGTCATCGGCGAGAGCATCACTTGCCAAAGGTCCTGCTGCGACAATCGTCGGAAGATTCCCTTCGATCGTCTTGACTTCTTCACGGTGCAAATGAATACGGCTTGCCGAAGCAATCGCCTTTTCAACGGACTGGCTGAACAGTTCACGGTTCACCGTCAAGGATTCCCCTGCCGGAACGCGAGCTTCCTCTGCACACTTCAAAAGGAAGCTTCCGAGCATGCGAAGTTCACGTTTTAAAAGGCCATGCGCCGAAGTCGGCTCCATGCCCTTGAAACTATTCGAACAAACTAATTGAGCAAGGCTTCCGTCACGATGCGCCGGCGTCATCTGATTTGGACGCATCTCGTAAAGTTCTACATCAAAACCGCGGCAAGCAAGTTGCAAAGCCGCTTCACAGCCAGCGAGTCCACCGCCGATAACACGAACCTGCATCAGCTAACCTTAACAGATTGATAGCCCTGAATATTTCGGGCCCACATACGGGAAAGCGAAGAGAGCATTCGGTCAGGAAGCACAGACTGCGAAGACGTTTCCAGAAATTCATCCAGAATTTTTTCGCCCTGCATTTCGCTGACCATGCCAAATTGAACCGCTTCCACAAATTCACTGTGGACAGGGCCTGGGAAAATGCGTTCTTCAAACTCCTGAAGCGCACGAGGCTGAACACGGGACGGTTTGTGGCAAGCCAGATTTTCCATGGTCCAAAAGCTCACCGCCTTCGCCTGTTCCGCAGAAAGCGACGAATCTTTTAACTTGTCCCGAAACGATTTCCATTCCTTGGCATTGACTTTAGCAGGACCCTTCTTGTAAGCGTTCTTCAAAAAATTCAAAACCGTGAGATAGATCTCGCGTGAATTCATATCCTGTGCGTTCTTCGAAGTCATTGGAATCCGATTAGTGGCGGAAGTGACGCATACCGGTGAAGACCATTGCGATGCCGAACTTGTCAGCCACTTCAATGGAGAGGTCATCCTTCTTGGAACCTCCCGGTTGGACGATATAACGAACGCCAGCATCGTGAGCCGCTTCAACGTTATCCGGGAACGGGAAGAAGGCGTCAGAGCCCATCACCACTTCACCGAAGACCTTCTTTTCAAGAGCCTTAAGACCGGCTTCGTCCACGAGCTTGCCTTCAGCATTGAAGAAGCCCTTAGCTTCCGGAAGACGAGCGACGTTGTCACGCACGCGCGGCTGGCAAAGACGGAGGTTCGAGTCGATACGGTTCGGCTGACCCGGACCAAGACCCATCACCTGGAAGAAGCCCGGCTTGTATTCGTAACCCATCACGATTGCGTTGGACTTCGTGTGCTTGGTCACGAGCCAAGTGAAGCGAGCGAGGTCTTCCTTGTTCTTCGGGAACTGAGCCTTGGTCACCGTTTCGAACTTTTCGTAGGTGTCCACGTCGCGGTCCTGAACGAGCATACCGCCGATCACGTGCTTGTAAACCTTGCAGTGGGTAGCCTTCTTGATTTCGCCCACTTCCAAAAGACGGATATCCTTGGACTTGTTCTTGAGGAATTCGAGAGCGTCGTCATCGAATGCCGGAGCAAGAAGGATTTCCACAAACTTACCCTTGAGGAATTCTGCAGTCTGCAGATCGACCTTGCGGGTCACAGCGATTACGGAACCGAACGCCGACACCGGATCACCTGCCCAAGCCGCTTCCATCGCTTCGCGAAGAGTTTCGCCCGTTGCAAGACCGCACGGGTTCATGTGCTTCACGATCACAACAGCATTGCCATCGATGAATTCACGAGCCATTTCGAGAGCGGCATCCGCATCCACGATGTTGTTGTAAGAAAGTTCCTTACCCCAAAGTTGCTTCGCCGTAGCGAGGCTCGCTTCCGTGCAAGTCGGATCCTTGTAGAAAACAGCAGACTGGTGAGAGTTTTCACCGTAGCGGAGCGGCTGCGGATCGACAAATTTAAGATTCAGTTCTTCAGACATAATCACCTCGGATTAAAACGATGTGTTAAAGATAGAAATTACGGAGCCTTTCGAATGCGCCCAAGCAGCAATAATCCACCGTTCACGACAAAAGCAAAAATCAAAAGGAAGTCTCCCAAATGCGGAATGGAAGTCTGCGGCAAAAGCTTCCCCAAAATAGCGAGAACACCACCGCAGACAATCGCCGCAGAAACAAACTGAGGCTTTGAACGCAGCCCCACAAGGCCAAACAAAATCGGCAGCGTAAATGCCCCCGCATAAACCGCAAGCGCAAGGAGCAGCATCCCGATAATATTTGTAAACTGAAGAGCGATCAAAAGTGCAACAACTCCGTCGAGCACAATGACCCAGCGCGTCCGATTGATTTCCGCACGATCATCTAACTTCGACTTCGAAATCAACCGCGTTAAAATAATCGAAGAACTCAAGAGCGTCGTATCTGCCGAAGAAAGCACCACGCTCAACAGGCAAAGACCGAGGAGCGTCATCCAGAATCCCGGCAAGACCATTTTTCCGATTTCAATGATTTTCGCCCCTTCCCCATTCACCGAAGGAATTATCGCCGCATACTCCGCCAAAAAACCAATGCAGGCGCCGACAATCGCCATCACAAAGGCGACGATCAGCACAGACTTCTGCGCGGTCTTTTCGTCCCTTGCACAAAACAGCCGAGAGAACATATCCGGGCCAGAAGTATATGTCGTCGCGTAGGTCAAAAGCAGCAAAAAAAGATCGAGTCCCGAAAAGTTTGCATTAAACGGAAACTGCGGAGCTTCCACACCCGGATGTAAAATCGGAGTCTGCCCCGTAAAGAAGGCAAGCGCAAGAATCCCAAGCAGAATAAATCCCGCCTGCAAAAAATCGGTTCGCAAAATGGAAACCTGCCCACCCAAAGCCGTATAGCCGATAAAGACAACAGCGCAGAGCACCGCAGCGACCGAATAATTCATGCCGACAAAACTCTGCAAAAGCTTCGCCGCCGCAATGATCTGTGCCGCAACCACGCCCGTCCACGCCACAGGAATCACGATCGAAGCGACGGTCTTTGCCCCTTTTCCGTAAAAATCTTCGATCATATCCGGGAGCGTAAAACGGCGCACCTGCATAATCTTCGGCAAAAAAGGTAACAACGCGAGTAAACCGATTGCCCCTGAAAGCATAAACCATGTCGCTGCACCGCCCATCGAAGGACCAGCATCCACCGCACCGATAATCGCCGAACCGCCGAAAATCGTCGCGAGAAGACTTCCTGTAATCATCAGCACGGAACCGCCACGATGCGCCACAAAAAAGTCCGAGACACTTTTCACCTGGGAGGCGCTGTTCAATGCAATGATAACAAGCGCAAAAAGATACAGAATCAGTAAAAGGGACATGTCATTAAATCTAATAATTCAATCGGCAACAAAAAATCCCGAGCCAAAGCCCGGGATTCAAATTTCAAAATGCGCCTAGCCAATTATTCCACGCGACGGAAGCCACGAGTCTGCTTGTATTCCGTACGGCGATATTCGCCCGGCATAAAGCTCTGTTCGCCACCGACGTTCACGCAGTGCGGCTGTGGATATTCAACAAGAGAAATCTGGTAGATGTAAGCGCCGGTACCGAGCTTACGACCATCCTTCGAAACCGGATACATCTTGACGCTAGCCGCGATCGTACCCGTACCGGTCTTGTCCGAGCAAATTTCATTCGGAGTGTAGGAACCGGTAAGCTTGTTGAATTCTTCCTGAGAAACTTCCTGGTTGTACTGGTTCACAAAGTGACCCAAATGGTCAAAAATGCGAATGTTCACGCGGAAAGCTTCATCGGTCACAAAGTTAAAGCTCACGCAATTTTCAACGCCATTCGTCGCCGAGCAACGTGCCTCAGACATAGATCCCGGCGAATTCGAAGTCTTGGAGTTCAGCACCGTTGCATGTGGGTTATCCGGACTTGCAGTCGTGTAATACACTAGGGAGTCTGCAATCCAAGCAGCCGGATCTTCCGAATTCGAATAGCTTTCCGGAAGCTTGGAAATTATAATTTCACCCGTTTCTCTATCCGAGAGTTCGCCATTCGGCAACTGATCCACATCGAACGGCGGACGGACAATCGTCGTATCAGCCGGAACAATCGTCGTAGAAGTAGACATCGTCACCGTCGTCACCGGACCCCAGCTATAGTGATCCACCAGTTTACCGGTAGCAGAGAAAACCGTAAAGTCTGTGTGGAACTGGTTATTATAGGCATCCGGAAAATCCGGGCTCGGGATATAGTTGAAAGCAAGAGAGTCGCCGAAAGCCGGGTTCTTCAAAGAAGCGCAAGTCGCATCTTCGCAAAGCTTACCCTTGATTTCGTAAGAATAACCCTTCGAAGTCTTCTGCACATACTTGAAACCAGTCACCTGGTAAGCCAAGGTATCAGAGCCACGCTTATCCAAAATCGGGAAGTAGTTACCGTTTGCAGAATTGATTTTTTCAATCGTTTCCTGAGAAAGCTGAGTGTTCAGATAAATATAAGTATCGAAGTTGCCTTCTTCGTTCTTTACGAGTTCCGCTTCCTGAATGCGCGGCTGACCGTAAGCAGAAGCAGCGACTTCAGAGAGGTTTGCACGGATGTAAAGGTTAGAACCATCCGACTGACGGTCGGCATAGAAGAAGTGCAAATGGTGCCAAGAACCATCAGCCCACTGTCCGTCAGCACCGCAAGCGCCCTTGCCCTGCTGAACAGCAGCAAGAGGTTCGCCGTCATGGCAACCGTGGTTGTTTTGAGCCAAGGTACGAATGTTCACGACACCCGGAGTGGCAAGGTGGGTACCACCGAGGTCAACCGCAAGCACACCGTCCACAAAGATCCACATATCATCGTCACCAGCAAATTCAAAGATTTCCTGGTTCGTTTCGTCTGTATTGTTATCCTTATAGTAGCGGAAGTTGGCATAACCCATCATCGTGAAGTTATAGTTACGCAAGTGCTGGTAACCAAGGGTGCCAAAATTATTCGCAATCGTCTGAGCTGTCGCAGAAGCAAGAGAACGAGCGCCACCTGCAGCATTCCATGCAGAACAGAGGCCGTAGGTGTTATGGTCCATAAAGTCCACCTGCGTACTTGCGTACTGATAACCATACGGCGGGCAGAAGATCGAGAAGCTCTGCGGGCCCCACTGATCGGAACCAGGCACAGAACCCGTATACATTTGAGAAGCGGGATCGATCACATCGAGCGGGAAGTAGCCACCGTTATTATAGTTGTAATCGAGTTCCTTGTAATTAGGATTATCCGCAGCGTTCGGAATATCCAGCGTTAAGTTAGAACGCTTGTTAACACCACTCACATCTTCGAACCACTGGCCAAAGTTTGCGTTATCGCAAAGTTCGCCGAGCTTGTGAATATGAGCGCCTTCCAAATAAAGCGGAGAACCCGAAGAGTCCGTATCGAAAGTCAGGTGCGGATTGACCATGCCCGGAGTATAAACGACCTCATTTTCCCAGTACATGCCGCCCTTGCAAGAATTCTTTTGGACACCCGTAAACTGGGTCGCGGTGTTTTCGCCAAAGCCTCGCTGATTCACCACACCTGCAATCGAAGAATTTTTGCACTGACCATAAGTCAAAATACCGCCTTTACCCTGGGCTGCATAAGCGGAAACCTGTTGCAAATAGCTCGGCAAAAGGGCATTCACCGACATTGGAAGACCATCTTTTCCGAGCGGGACGCCAACGCCATACTTCGCATAGGATTCCTTGTTACCGCAAGAATTGTGGTATGCGGAAAGGCCATACCAATCAGCGCCATAGCCAGGGAGTCCATAACCATAAATTGCGTCCAGGTATTTCACCGATTCTTCCGAGAAGTTTTCGAAGTCGGAATGGCTCGGCTGGAAATCGCGAACAATCACGTCAAGCGAAATATTCAGGTTGTCAGCCAGAGCGGATCCTGCCGAGAGCACCGAAGCGAGCATCAAAGCTTTATAGTTCATTTACACATCTCCACCAAGGATGTAAGAATAATTCCACCTAAATATAAATCTTTTCGTTTCAATAGCCCCGTTGTGCAATGCTTTTTTTACGAAAACGGAGCGATTTGCAATTTTTTGTGAGCTTCGCCATTCCGTTTTTGTTCGATTTTTTAGTTGGATAGCGGTCCTGTTTTTCTTAGATTAGCGGAATATGACCGTCGCCATCGTTTTTACACTCATCATTGCCCTGATTTTGTTCCGCGCTTTTGTTTTGCACCTGCGTTCGACCGACCTGGATAACGATCAATTCGTCGGACTTCCCCGTGAAGTCAAGCTCGCGATTCTCAAGGAACGCGTTCTGGAAACCCCATCCGAAAAAGCTTTGTGCAACCTGGAAACTTTCCTCAAAAGCGAAGGGATCGAAGTCGACATGGAGGTTTACCGTCCGATGTACGCCGAACAGCTGCGCATTTCCCGCGAAGACAACGCAATCGCCCTTGACGATGAACTTTACGCCCGTGAGGCAGCCTGGATGGACAAAATTGAACCGTTTGAGTTCGCCGAAGCTCTAAAGCTTAAAAAAGAAGGCAAAAAGGAAGAATTCGTCCAGACCTATCTGCAAGGAGTCCTGCGCTACTACTCCGACGAAAAAATCGAAGGCTCCCTCGAAGCGCTTCTCCCCGACTACCCCGATGCCCAGGCGATGCTCGATGAATACAAGGCTCTAGAAGAACTCCGGGATTCGAGCGGTGCCGACGAAGCTTCGATTGAAAAGCTCGCCAAAGCCAAAGACTCTTGGGCCAAAAAGCTCTGCATTTAATTTTTGAACCTGAAACAGAAAAATCCCGAACCGGTGGTTCGGGATTTTTCATTTCAAGTGAATTTGTTAAAAATTACTTGGCGCGTTCGAGATAAGAACCGTCACGGGTATCCACGCGGATCTTCGTGTTGTTTTCAATGAAGAGCGGGATCATCACCTTTGCGCCGGTTTCGAGAGTCGCTTCACGCATCACGTTGCCGCTGGTGTTGCCCTGAACTGCCGGAGGAGCGTCCACGATCATCAAATCGACGAAAGTCGGCGGAATGACTTCGATAGCCTTACCGTTCCACCAAGTCACCTGCACCGTCGCGTTGTCGAGAAGCCAAACTTCGGAGCCGTTCAATGCTTCCTTCGGAATTTCCATCGTTTCCATGGAAGTGTTGTCCATGAAGAACCAGGTTGCACCGTCATTGTAGAGATAAGTCATTTCGGTGTAGGTCACATCCGCTTCTTCAACAGTGTCACCGCTCTTCCAAGTACGTTCAAGCGTACGGCCGGTGACAAGGTTCTTGATGCGAACGCGGTTGAAGGCCTGGCCTTTACCGGGTTTCACAAACTGGTTTTCGACGATTTCCCAAGGCTGGCCATCGACGATAATTTTTAACTTTTTGCGGAACTCGTTAGTGCTGACTGTACCCATAGATATGTGCCTCTTAAAAAAGATTTTTGCATAAGATAGAAAAAATATGGCTAAATCAACTCCCTTTTTCACTAGTTTGAAGGATCTTTTCGCATTTTTGGAGCTTCCGGAGCCGTCTACTCAGGTCGCCAACTCCCGTTTTTCGTTCTTCGTTTCGCGTCATTTTGCTTCAAAAATGGAAAAAGGCAACCCCAATGACCCCCTTCTGCGCGAGATTTTGCCGACCGAAGAAGAAAATCGAATTGTAGAAGGTTTTTGCGACGATCCTGTAGGAGACGGCGAAAGCGAAAAGGAACCGGGCATCCTTCAAAAGTACAAGGGACGCGTTCTGATAGAGCCGACCTTCACCTGCAGTCTGCACTGCCGATTCTGCTTTAGACGCGCCGAGCCTAAACGGAGCCTTGAAAATTTTACGAACCGCCTAGACGCTTGGCTTTCTAAGACAGCCGACATTCACGAAGTAATCCTTTCGGGCGGCGACCCGATGATGCTCCCGAAGCCGAAGCTCGACGAACTCTTTGACATGATCCTTTCGAAGGAGCAAGTAAAGACCGTTCGCATTCACACGCGGACCCCGGTGACGTATCCGCAGATTTTTGACGCCGAATTCAAAGGCTCCATTTTCCCGACACTGCAGAAAGTCGCCGAAAAGAAGAAACTCGTAGTCGTCGTGCACGTGGATCACCCGAATGAACTGGATGACGCTTCGGCAAAGGTTTTCCAGAACCTGCAGAAGCTGAACGCTACGCTCCTCAACCAATCGACGCTCTTAAAAGGCATAAATGATTCCGGCGCTGTGCTGACCGAACTTTCCTTTAAGCTTTTTAGCCAAGGCGTTCTCCCCTACTACCTGCACCAGTTGGACCATGCGACAGGAGTCGCACATTTTGAGATTTCCGACGCCCAAGCGTTACAGATCGTAGAAGAAGTCCGGCAAGCGGTTCCGGGATATCTCGTTCCAAGACTTGTCCGGGAAATTGCAGGCGAAGGTTCCAAGACGCCAATCGTGCATCCGTAATAGAAGTCTTCGTACCACTACCATTGTCCCATGCAGGGGCATTTAGAACAGCGCCTTCACCCCAAAGTGCAAGAGCCCGTCCAGCGGATCCGTTCCGGAATGCAGGGCGTAATACAGCGAAAAGTTCCAATAGCCGCGGTTCTGCGAAATGCCGATACCGTAGCTGTAGGTATCTGCCCAGCCGTGTTCCGGCGACTGCGCACGGTAGAGTGCCGGTTCCAAGAAAAGATGGAACGCCGTCATTTCGATGACTCGCCACTGCAGATCGAGCTCTGTAATGCCGTAAGCGCGAGTGCGGAAGAATCCTGGGCGGTAGCCTTTCAGGTTTTCCATGCCGCCGAGCGTAAAAAGATCTTGCCTGTCAAAATTGCGGTCCGTCGGTAAAAGCGTTCCCACAAAGAAGGAGAATTGCAGAACAAAGGTTTCCGTGAGCGGCGTGTAAAAACGTCCATTCGCATGGAGGTCCGTTGTAAAGGCGTGCGAAGAATCCGTGCGGTCCTTGATAACGCGGAAGGTTCCGTTCAAGGACATGCCGTGACGCGGAAGGACGATCCTGTCTTCGTTCTTGAAGCTCGTTTCGAGCGTGTACGTCCAACGGTCGTCACCGATTCCGCCGAGGACGGCAAATTCAAAATAAAAGCCCACACTCCGAGAAAGGCCCGCTTCTAAAAGCGCCGACCGATACGAGGAATCCTCTTCAAACGAACCGCGGACGATGCCGTTCCAGCCCGTTCCAAAGAGCCACGGCTCCTTGTAAGACGCCGCAATGGAGCGTTCCCATTCGCCCGTTTCTCCAGAAACATGGAGGTCGCGGCCCGTGCCTCGCATATTGTACAGAGAAAGGTTCAGGTTTCCAGCCCAGCCGCCGTCTTCACCGCTTGCATAAGAAAGCAAGCCTTCAAAGCTGTTGATCGAAAGATCGCGCATGGAAAAAGCCGGAACAATTCGATTGCGCACCGGGTCCCGATAAAGTTTAGGCTTTGCCGTCGATTCGAAATAGCCCGAATTCACCAATTTGCGTTCTGCACGTTCCAAATCCGAAAGGCGCACTGGCGCGCCCGATGTAAGTCCCGAAAGCCGGGCAAACGTTTGCTTTTGAGTTTTGGAAACTTCCACATTTTCGGCATCGGCCCAGACCCAAGCGCTTCCACGAGAAAGCTTCACCGTCGCATTCCCCAAAGAATCCACCTGATGCGAAACGGAAGCAAATGGGAATCCATTTTCCGAAAGTTCATCGACCATTTCCTGCAACCGGTACTCCAAGTCTTCGCAACTTTCCCCGACCATCGACGCCCAATCCTTTTCGACTTCGGGCACAAAGCCTTCTAGAGCAAGGCTCTTTACCACGCAGCTTGCAGAAGCCCATGTGACAAAAAAGAGGAGTGTCCAAAAGAACTGTTTCATGTGCGCCTAAAAATAGGCTCTGGCCTCCATCGACAGTTTTTGAAAGATTCCATTTTCTGCACTGCCAAAGCGAATAATGTACGAAAGTCCAAGCGAGAGATATTCATTTGCATCGACCGATGCTGTAAGCGCATTGCGGAATGTAACGCCCTTGCCGAAACCCGAAACCATCTGATACGGGAGCGTTTCTTTTTCCGTCGAAACATGCGTAGCGCTAAATTCATTCGATACGCGGACGGAACGTGTATCTTCGTAGCCTAAAGACAAAGAACCTTGGCGTAAAAAGGCTTCCATTTTACCGCTTTCTTCATGGCCAATTCCCTTGCGCAGCCATCCCTTTGAAATTACATACAAATGAAGTGGCAGTTCCCGTTTCCAAGATGCGGTGACTTCATAGATTTTCCAATCCATTTCTTGCACGGTTTCAAGTTCCACAAATTCCAAAGCGGGAATCAATTCCCAGGTTTCTTTGGCGCGACCCGCATAAATGCCGTCGAGCTTGTGCCAGGTGCGGTTTTCAAAGTAACCTTGCGACGTATTGCGCTTTTCGATTTCCGCCCCGATCTTGTATTCAATGGATCCGCGGTTCTGCGGTTCGTTCCACAGCACAGAAGCTTCTCCCGTCAAAATACCGCTTGTCAAATCGCAAAGAGTTCCTCGCCAAAACGGCGGAAGGAAAACCGTCTTGCCCGTTGTATCCCGTCCTTCACTGGAGCCGTCGAACGAAAATTCCAAATCCCGCAGAATGCCGTGCGAGATTCCAAGATACCGCGGAACAAAAGTCCAATTCAACGACATTTCGGCAGAACTCGCCCGCACCGCATCCGCAGAATCACTACGTCCCATACCCTCGTAAACGTAATTACCGTTATCAACCCCTTCGACAAAAACCCCGGCGAGACTGTCGTACATCACGTCACCCGTTCCCGCCGCAACCGCTTTGTAAATCGGCACATAAGGCACTTCACGCGTAAGTCCCAAGCGGTAACTAGCCTGACCGACAAAGGGAGAATTTCCAGTGCCCCAGTGCATGGATTCTTCTGAAATCCATGAGTTCGAAGCTCCCGCGGTATCCAAATCCATTCGTTTGTACTGAAGCATATGCGAAAAAGAGACATATCTGCTGTTGATTTCTGCCGAGTGCTCAAAGCCTGCCATCTTCAAAGAATCTTCAAGGGTTTTCATCGAAGTTCCCGTGCGAGCACGCGTTCCAAACAAAGAGCCTTGCGAACTCCAACCATCACCGACAAATTTCAAACCGCTTTTTGCATCCGCCTTTTCGGAGCGATCCTTTTCCACAAAATCGGAATCTTTGAGCCAAATTCCATAAGAAGCATAACCGAACGGGCGGACAAATCCCGTTTTCGTTTCCGCCTGCATTCTACCCTGGTAACGCTCCACGCCATACTCATTTTCGGAAACAATCCGAATCAAGGAAATTTCACCCGTTACATCGTTTGTATGATGCAGCAAGAAAGCTCTCGCCCGCGATGAATTCCAATTTTCCCCTGGTGAAAGGCTTCGACGGTAGCCCCATTCCGAGCCTAAAAAGAACGATGCCGGCAAGCGGAGTCTAAGCGAAATCTCATCGGATCGGAGAGATCCCGAAATCGTCGAACTGTCCAAATTCCAGTTTTCCCGCAGCGTGTAAGAATCCCAGTTTCGCTCCGTTCCTTGGAAGCTCGACAGAAGAAAACCTTCTTGCAGATAATCCCCGGCAATGGTCAAGCGCACAGGCGTATAACGTTGATTCCACGTGCTATCGCTCGAAATGAACCAGCGAAAGGCTCGGCCAGAAGGTCCGCCCACATGAGAAGAAAGCGTATTCGTGTCCGTTTCGCTGTAACCGATTTCCCCGTCCGCATACAGATGATTCCACAACTGCCCACGCGCCCTCGCTCCAACACGGCGCAGCATCCAAGGGCGCTGAAGTTCTTCCAAAGAATCGGCACGGTCAAATGTCGAACCGTCATCCTGCTTCAACAGTTTTATATCGTTCTCAGTCCACGTGTTGCGGCGCAAACGAGCCGTATCGCTTGAGACTTCAAAACCGACGACATCAAGCCACAGATTTTTGCCACGGTAATTCCCGTCCGCAGCCTTTAAGATTTGCAATCCGCGAGAATTGTACGCATCGAATTCCACTCGGATTTCATCTTGCGAACCCGGAATAAGCGTTCCCTTAAAATCCAAAACGCCACCCGCATAGTTGACCACATAATCTTCATTGCGTGTCAGCAGCACACCGTTCAAGTAAACCGTTTCTGAATTCGGAACAACCGCGACATAGGTTTCCACGGTTCCCGTCGAAAGCAGATAGCCTCTCTGCTGGCCGTCAACCCCGTTGAACGTGGAATTCACGTGTTGGAGCTCGTCAAAACCGTAGGCACCACGCACCTGGGAGTGTGCAATCTTTGCGCCCGCCGCCACGCCTAAAGTCGTGCGTTCGAGTCCCGAAAGCCCAAGCGTATTTTCACGCCAGGTCATATTGCCCAAATGCAAAAAGAGATTTTCCGTTTCTACACGAAAATGCACTTCATCGACTTCTTGTAATGTCGCGGTGCGTTCTTCCCCGGCTTCACGGCCCACATCCGAAAGAAGGGCATCGATAAAAACGCCCGGAGTCGCCTCGCCTTGAACAGAAAGATGCAATTCCTGATTGACTTCTGTACCGCCATCGCCCACAATCACTTGGATTGTCTTGGAACCAGTCGTTCGAAGTTTTAAGGAATCCCGTTCGCCCTCTTCGTTCACAGAGAGAGCCTTCGCCGAATCATTCCTCAAAAAAGGAACGCCTCGAAATACCGGAACGGAATCTAGGGAAAGCTTTGCGTACTCCCCATCCGCCGCCCCTACAAGGCCCGGAATCCACAACACACAAATGAAAAGAAATAACAGTGGCAAGGATTATTCCCTTGCAGGCTCAACCTTGAACTGGCGGCTGGACAAAAGACGACGCCCTTCTACCGCATCGACGCTCCATTCGCCAGGAGCAAGCAAAACAGGGGCGATGGAACTTTCGCAAGTCGTATCCGCCATCACGCAAAAAACCTGCTGGACGGTATCCGCCCCGTTGAACCAGATATGCTTGATCTTGCGTTCCACCGGAACATCCCACAAAAGTTTGGGAACCGCCGAATAATAGTGCAAACGCGTATGGACCTGAAACACAGAATCCACGCCAAACGGAAGACCGCCGACAATATTACGGCAGACCACACTGTAAGCAGCCTTGGAATCTTTATCTGTCTGATGCGCCTTTTTCGCTTCGAGATCATTCACCGAAACAAAAATGCGATGGGCGATAAAACACAAAAAGACGACCAAAAAAAACAAGGTCGTCTTTCGAATGTAGCGAATGGGAGGCAAGCCTTGCACCAGGAACTCCTAGCGGCGGATCTTGCTCGTATTCTGCGTGAACGCGGGCACAGCCTCCACCAATTTCTCTACCAACAGTTTGTTGTAATCCTCAATACGATTCGGAAGCTTGTTGCCAGAAAAAATCTGCACAAGCAACAGCGTGTCTTCGACCGGGGCGATATAAATGGAGCGTTTTTCACCCGTATAGGAAACCGACTTGAATTCCCCTTCGCCGAGCATAGCTCCGATCTGACGGGCACTGCCAAATGAAGCGGTACTCAAAACAGCAAGAGGAGTCGTATCCATTCCAATGGAACCGACTTCCGAAATCACGGAACCGTCGCGATGCACGAGCATGATATAGTCCGCCTTGACATTCGTCAAATAGGCCTGCATCAGGCGGCGAACGCGGTCCGCATCATCCGTATATACAGTAAAATCGCTCATTCAATAGCTCCTCAATTACTTCTTCTTAGGGATGTACGGGCGAAGTTCAATGTCATCATCGGATATGCCCTTGTCACCCGAATCGAGTGCAGACTTTCCGAAAGGACTGGGCTTCGGGGTCGGAGCAACAGGACGTCCAAACGGAGATGCGCTCTTTTGGAACAAGCCTCCGCGATTGGCTGATTCGTTCGCCGCCGCACGAGAAACAAAGTTCGGCATGCGGAACGGGGACGCCGCAGAAGAACCTAACGACGAGCCGAGGTCCGGCATCGAACCGGCCGGGAACGGAGCTGCAGGAGCTTCTACAGGCTTCGGAGCCGGAGCCACTGCAGGAGCCACAGACACGCCTTCCTTCCCCACGGTCACGTTATGAACGCCGGTATTATGGGCACTGTCTGCCGCCTTGCGGAGGAATCCCTGCTTCAAGTTGAAGCGCTGGATCACGAGCATCGCAATCGCTTTCAACGTCGTCACAACACCCTTACCATTATGCGCCGTAGCCGGAAAGAACGGAATGGACTTCGGATTCAGCATCTGGTTCATTTCATCAAGAGTGAACACATTTTCCATGTCACGCTTGTTGTACTGCAAAACCAGCGGAATTTCATCGAGATTTACCCCGTAATCTTCCAAGTTCTGACGCAAATTTTGCAAGCTTTCCAAATTTTCCGCTTCGCGAGAACGCTGAGAATCCGCGACGAAAACAATACCATCCACACCACGCAACACAATCTTACGTGTCGAGTTGTAGTAAACCTGACCAGGAACCGTATAAAGTTGGAACTTTGTCTTGAAGCCCTTGATATCGCCTAAATTCAGCGGGAGAAAATCGAAGAACAAAGTGCGGTCACCTTCAGTTTCCAAGGAAACCATATCGGTTCTCTTGTCCTGAGGCATCTTTTGATGGATCACTTGAAGATTTGTCGTCTTGCCGCTCAACCCAGGGCCGTAGTAAACGACCTTACAGCTAATTTCACGAGTAGCGAAGTTAATAGATGACATTCTTCTTCCTTGAAGTTTTCAAATAATCTAACAAAAATATAATCAAAAAAGCGAAAAGCCGCAAAAAAAGCAAAGACCGCAGACAAAATGTCAGCGGTCTCACATTAAAGCAAGCGTTTAATTAGGCTTTAGCGGCCAAGCCGTTAATCACCTGAGCCACCTTAGCCTTGTAGTTTGCAGCGCGGTTAGCGTTGAAACCTGCACGATGCTTTGCAGCAGCCTTATCGAGCATGCTGAAGAGGTTCGGCATTTCCTTGAGGGCAGCGTCCTTATCGCTAGCCGTACGGATGGTCTTAAGACTCGTGCGGATAGCGGAACGGACAGAACGGTTGATTTCGGTCAGCTTCTTGGTCTGACGAATACGCTTTTTGCAAGACTGATGATTTGGCACCTTTATATCTCCGGGTGAAAACCTTAAAATGTTGCGACAATATTAATAAAAAACGAGCAATTAGTCAAGATGAAGTGCTCAAAAGAGCCGTTTTTGGGGGTCAATACGCTTCAAAAGGGGGACAAACGAAGTCTTTTTGCCCATATCCGACCTCATTTTCCGTCCCAAAACAGTAAACATTCCCCCCTGCGGCTTTCAGTACTCCATGCCCTGCTGCAATATCCCATTCATGCAGGGAAAAGTTTCGGGGATAGTAATTGGCAAAGCCGTCTGCAATCCGCAAAAACTTGAGGCTCGATCCAACCGGGAGCTCGACTCCCGCGATCTTTCGAAGGTGGTCCAAGGTGCAAGAATCGGAATGAGTCACGCTGACGAGCACCCGAGGTTTGCGCCCGGGCATGAACGGGCGGTATCGGTCTTGGACATGCAAAGTGCGCTTGTTCAGCAAACCTGCGTCATCTAAGGGAGCGAAGAAAGCCTCGCCACGGTAGCCGTAATACAGTTCGTTCAAAGCGGGAACGGCGACAATTCCAAGCACGACTTTTCCCTGTTCCACGAGGGCAACGTTCACGGTGAATTCCTTGCGTCCCGAGATAAAGTCGGTTGTACCGTCGAGCGGATCCACCAAGAAAAAAGCCTTTTTCAAGGTTTCCGGACTGGGCTTGTCGAATTCTTCCGAGACGACCGGGATTTCGGGATAGAGCTTTTGCAAAGCGTCCACGAGGATTTTGTTCGCCGCGAGATCGGCCGAGGTGACGGGAGTACGGTCCTTTTTGATCTGGACGTCGTAGCCTTCGCTAAAATAGCGGAGTTCCGCGGCACTCGCCTCACGTACCGCAGGGAAGAGATCTCCATAAGGAATTGGATTTTGCATGCCTAGTAAAATAGATTTTGTAACTTTACGGCATGATTCCGTTTGTGAACTTGAGAGCCCAATACAAAGCCTATAAAGAAGAAATCGATGCCGCCATTTTTTCCGTATTGGAAAGCGGCACTTTGATCGGCGGGCCTGAAGTCCAAAATTTTGAAAATATTCTTTGCAAAAGCACCGGAGCAAGCGAAGCGATTTCTTGCGCAAGCGGCACAAGTGCGCTGACCCTTGCGCTTGCCGCCTTAGGACTTGAACCGGGAGACGAGGTGATCGTTCCGGATTTCACTTTCGTCGCCACGGCGGATGCGGTAGCGCTCCTTGGAGGAATCCCCCGCTTTGCAGATATCGGCCTCGACTTTTTGATTTCACCGAGTTCTGTTGAAGAGCGTATTTCTTCTAAAACAGTCGGAATTATCGCGGTTGATCTTTTTGGACAGTGCGCTAATTACAAGGCATTACAGACGATTGCCCAAAAGCACGGCCTTTGGATTTTGGAAGATGCGGCGCAAAGCATTGGGGCGACGCAAAATGGGAAAGGCGCCGGAAGCCTTTCGACAATCGCCGCAACCAGTTTTTACCCGACCAAGCCTTTTGGTGCGTACGGGGACGCAGGCGCCATTTTGACTTCGGACAAAGCTCTAGCTGCTCAAGTCCGCATGTATGCTTCTCACGGTCGAAATCCAGAAGACCATTACCAGACGATTGGAACGAACAGCCGTTTAGACGCTCTCCAGGCCGCGATTTTAAATGTAAAGCATGCGCACTTTGCAGAAGAGCTTTTAAGACGTCAAAAGAACGCGGCGACGTACAGCGCCTTGTTCAGCGCGATTCCGGGCTTTGAAATTCCAAAAATTTCGGAAGGCAATACGAGCATTTACGCGCAGTACGCGGTGACTTGTAAAGATCGGGAGGCTGTCCTTCCAAAGCTTTCCAAGGCAAACGTTCCGACGCGCATTTATTACAACAGTCCGCTGTCGGCAGAGCCGTGCTTTGCCCGTTTTGAAAAAACGAAAGAAGACGCCCGTTCAAACACAAACGCCTATCGACTGTCAAAAGAAGTTTTCTGTTTGCCAGTGGACGCTTTTACAGACGTCCAAGCCTTGGCGCAAACAATCAAAAACGTTTTGTTACCATAAAACCGCCCGACGCCTCCATAAAGGTATCGTCGATTTCGCCGTCGTTTTCATTTAAGTGCAAAACGGAGACAAAGAACGGGAAGTTTACCGACCACGTATCGCTGTGGTAACCCGCGGCAAATTTTGGGAAAACCTGGTAGAACTGCATCCATTCCTTGCGTGTCATATTCATGCCAAGGGAAACCGACCCGACGATCATCAAATTCATGAAGAAGCCGTTTTTCCAGGCCCAGTTATGCGAATAGCCAATGTCTGGACCTGCATGCAAAAAACCTTGGTAATCTTCGTAAAAGGAAAGGACGGAATCCCGCGAAACAATACCGTTGTAAAAGACGCCAAAGCCCCAAACAAAGCTGCCGTTGTGCTTCCACTGTCTGCGGTCGAGCGAATACACGGATCGCAAAGAATGTTCCTTGTTCCAAAGGTAATTCACGTCCAAGCCGATTTCGATAACGCGTAATTTGTACGGAACGTATTCATCCAGGGAATCGTTATGGTAATAAAACCCGTCATTGATTTTCAAGAAAAGATCCCCAAAAATGCGGTCGCCGAAATAATTGAACTGTAAATTCGTCGCCTGCGTACGCGGTTTGCTTTTATCGGTGCCGAATGAAAACGTGAACAAAGTGCTCTAGGTAAAATCGCCATACCCGCCCCCCAAACCGAGATCGATCGGACAGTTGGTCTGCATTTGTTCATCATCGGTACTGGCACCGCTAAAAGCGGCATAATTGTAACGTGCAAGGAATTGAATGGAAATTTTATCCGGGAATGTCGTAATGACGGAATCAGGCGAGAACTCCGTTTCCGCAAAAGCAAGTCCCACAATCCATAAAAGAATTCCCAAGCATCGAATCATGCGTTTTCATCCAAAAGCCGTAAAAAGGCTCCTGTCGAAAAATAAGAATTCGAAAAGAACGCATCAGCCAGGGCGTCCATGTTTTCGTCAGAATATTCCAGTTGCTTTGAAAGAAGCTTGATCGCGCAAATCTGCAAAGAAGGCTCCTTTTGCACCGAAGAAAGCTCCCCTCCAAAGTTTTGCAGAACGAGAAAGAAGTAAACGGCGAACTTGACTTTTGAAAGCATGTCACCGTCGTAAAGGCTTTTGGCGAAGTAGCGGAAAATCTGATAGGCGACGATTTTTTCGCTCTCGGACTCCGTCCACGGAATAGAACCTTTTCCAAAGCCTCTTTCTTCTAAAGCTTGTGCGATTTGGGATTTGGCAAAGTCCCATTCCGCACCAAGGCTTTCGCCCTGCAGGAGAACGGCAGTCTGATGCTTCCAAATGGTGCGTAAATCTGCGGCAGGGCAAACCTTTTCTTCGGCGGAAAAGCTTGCCGTGAACTGCAGAATGTCAGCGAGTCGTTTTGAGAGAGAACGGTTTCGGTCTGCGAGACGGGTGAAAATTTCTGTGCGAATTTCGAACATGGAATTGCGAGCGTCCAAGGATTCCGCGTCCAAAAATTCTTCGTCCGCTTCGATTTCTTTTTCTATGAAAGAAAGCGGAGCGTTTGCATTCAAAAGCAGACGCACCGCCTCTTCGCAACAAAGTCCAACGCCCTGCTCTACGACATCTCCAAAGACATCGACAAAACGTGGATGTTCCCGGCAAATATCGCAGAGCGCCTTTTCGCCCAGATGGCAATAAATTTCGCACAGATTCTGAGCATTTAAAAACGGACAGCGTTCGTTTGCCGTCAAAACAAAATGTCCATCGACGATTTTAGAGCGGAGTTCTTCGCCAAAAGTTCCAGAGACCTTGGCATAACGCGCTTGCGAATCCACATCGACATCGACTTCCCAACCAGCACAGCAGGTATCATGGCAAGCGCTTGCAATACAATGAAAATCCGAGTAAAAAGAAGGAACGCGAAGTTTCACCGTCCCCTCACCAAAAGTTTTTGGTCCGGCGCATCATCCGGATATTCTTCGGAAGCACTTCCTTATGCCATTTGATCCACTGTTCATAATAAATGTAGCGGCGTTCCCGCTGACGGAAGTTTTTGCCGTGCACGATACGGCGTCCATTCTCCATGACCGGCGGAATCACAATGTGCAAGCATTCATGGTAGACGACGCCAAAAACCGCATACAACGGACAATTCTCAAAATCGTAACCGCGGCTGATGCTGATGAGATTTACCTCTTCCCCGGTCAAAGGATCCGTGCGCTTCGAATGAAAACTCAAACCGCCGACGCGGTTGCTCCACGTAATGCGAGCCTGTAATTCCCCTTGGAAATAGGTTTCATTGATAGCCGCAAAGACCTTGTTCAAATCATGCACATTTCCCACGGGGCGGATCGGCGGAAAACGGGTATTCCCGATAACCGGTTTTTGTCCTATGTCGGTGAGAATTTGATCCGTCGCCTTCCAAATGCGAGCGAGCAAGTCGCGCGATTTTTGCTTGTTGGAAGCGGTTTTCCGCTTAAAAGTCACGCGGGCCCATTCCGCAGCGAGTTCGCGCACCGGGTAAAACTCTTCCGTTTTCATGTAACCGGGCAGTTCGAGCTCGTAAAGATTTTCAAAATTCTTTTTGCGGCAGCGAATGCTTTTCTTTAAGCGATCCGCATAGCGAAAAAGAACGGTTCCATCGCCAGAAATCTGCGGTGGCGCTTCTTCGACTTTTTCCGATTCTCCTCCCGAAAAAAAACGTTTAATACCGCCAAAGAGATCCGTTTGGAAAGCGCCTTCACTCATTCCGATTCTCCAACACACTTTCCATTTTGGCAAAGGAAGGTTCAAACACGTTCAAAGCGAGGATACCTTCATAAAGGCCTTCCGGCAGGGAAAGTTCCGCATAATGCGCCGAAACATCGGCGATCTGCTCTTCTACATCATCCGGCAAATAGACGATGAAGCTGCGGTTCCGTTCTGTCAGCAAATGTTCCGGCACGCAGAATTCGCTCGGAGTTTCGCTAAAATACATGCGGCACGTCACCGGACGGGCCGGATAAAAGCCGCAACTACCTGATTGAAATACGAACGGACATGCAAGGCTCTTGTTAAAATAATTCACAAGGGCATAGTCTTCCGGATCTTCTTCGCCAAGCTCTATTCCTTTTTCGAGCAAAGTGTAATACGTCTTGGTACGAAAATGGCATTCTTCAAAGTAAGAGAGAAGGTTCGGGCTTTTGCGAATGGCCGCGTAAAATTCAATCAATTCAAAGGGTTCTACCGACATCGGAAAATGATGGCAGCAGTTTCCGCAGCCCGCTTTGCACTGGATGCCCGACTTGTGCTGCGGCAAGACCGCGGCCAAGTAACGCATAAAAGCATTCTGGTAAGACTCGCAAAAATGGATGATATTCGGCAATTCTTCGGCAAAATTATCTTCGTTCAAAGCACATTCCCGCCCTATTTTTTGGGCAATGGCGTCCAAACGCTCTTTTTCGCCCGAAAGAACCGAGCGCATCCAAAGGACCGAGCGTTTATAGGCGAGGGTCGGAAAATATTCCAAATTAGCATCCACAAAGCCAAATATATGAACTGAAATTCCTTTTTGTTTTTGTTTTTTTTAAAGATGAAACTATTTTTTGATGTGAATTCAGTCGCTTTTGACGGATTCGGGAGATTCAGGATGAAATTTGCATATTTAGGATTAGGGGCCGCATTACTTTTGTTTGGATGTAATCTTTTTGATCCATCGGACGATGTTTCGGTGGACACGAGCGACGCATCCATGATGACCTATGAAGGTCAAAACTGTTTCCGCAACAGCGAATATGCAAATGCAGCAAACTTTTTTAAGCAGGCAATCCAAAAGGATTCGACCTTGTCCGAAGCCTGGCTTGGGCTTTCCAAGGCAAATCTCTACTTATATGCTGGAAACCCGTACAATCTCATCCACGAGCTGTATGCAGACACCGACATTCCTCTGATGAATCTCGATTCCTCGGAAGTCGCCAAATACTTCAAGGCGGTGAACAGCAGCCTTATTCCGCTGCGTGAACTGATCCGTCGCGACACGCTGACCGAGCAGGATCCTTCCCTCAAGCTTTCCGACCGATCCGTCACCTATTCGAACTTCTCGGCAAGCCATGCGATTCTCGAATTCGCCTACACGATCCTGCGCTTCCGCTACACGAATTCTTCGTTCATCAAGATTTCTATCAACGAGGATAGATCCCTTTCCTTTGACCTACAGTCTCTGTACGACCAAGCCTTGCTGGATCCGGCCGTTTTAGCCCAATTCAACGCAAGCGTGGATTCTCTTAAGGGAGACTTGACCCAGCTGTTTGACGCAGTACTTCCGGCAGCATCCTCCAGTCTGAGCAATTCCGACCTTTTTGAAATCGACGATTCTACCGGGAAAGCCCAAATTTTGGGAGACGATTTGCAGTCGGACGCTGAAACCGTCGAAAAGTCCGTTTCCTTCTACAAGCTTGGAGACGGCATCGATAACGATGGAGATGGTTGCGTAGACGAAGAAATCTTGGACGGCTACGATAATGACGGCGACGGCTACGTGGATGAAGATTTACGACTCGTTCCGCTAGAAGTCACCGATACAGAAACAATCGTCGGCGTAGGCGTTGACAGCCTGGACCACGACATGAACGGTCTCAAGGAAGACAAGGGCGAACGGATTCTTCTTTCCAACAACCGTTTCTACTTTGCCAAGGATTTTGAACAGCTGGATTTGGATGACACTTCCATGGTAAATCTGCGCCACGCCATTTCCTTGGACACGGATTCTACCCATATTCAATATCCGCTCAAAACTCGACAGTTGCGCATCGGCAGATGTTGGAACAATTACACCCAAGAAATCTTCAAAGAATGGTTTAGGAATCGATAGGAGGCTCACCCATGAAAATAATTACACGCCTTCTGATTCTCGCCTGTGCCATATCCGCTTTCGCAGCCCAAGGTCCGCGTCATAAATCTCTGCGCGCTTACGCCATGGGTAACGCTCACGTCGCGATTGTCGACGGTAAAGAAGCCATCTACTACAACTACGCCGGTTTGAACCAAATGGGAAGACTCGGCCATTACGACATCCGTCCAGAAACCGGATTTTACCCGAGCAACGACATCGACATGCGTTTGAACATCGGCGGTGCAGGGCCTTTTTATGATGCCCAAGACATCTATGAAATCTTTAACGACATTCAAGATCTTTATGAATCCGCTAAGGATGACGTTGACCGCAATGGAGGCGCAAGCATCGACCAGGCGTTAGCCGACTCTCTTTCCAAGCATCCCGAGCTCACCAAAAAGATCAACAAGTACGACCACATGCTCTTTAACATGATCGCCAAAGCGGATGCGGAACTCGCGTTCCACAACTTCGGAGCGGCCCTCTGGGTGGACGGCAACATGGCTCCGTATTTTGACGGCGGTCTAATTATTCCATACTTCGGCATGGATACTTTTTACATCGATGCAGTCGCCCAGATGGGCGGTGCCTACGGCATCACAGACAAATTCGCCGTCGGCGCAGGCATTAAACTTGCCAAGCGCCAGATCATCCAATCCTTTAGCGTTGATGCTTCGAACTTCAACTCAATCGGCGACACGCTCAACGACCGCGTGAAAGACGCTACATCGGACTTTTTTGAATTTGAAGACATCGGTGTCGGCATCGACCTCGGCGTTCTTTACCAGGCAACTCGAGAGCTTCGCTTGGGCGCCGCCTGCAATAACATTTTCTTCAATGAACTCGGAGGCGAACGCATCGTTCCGAACTTTACAATGGGCCTTGCTTACAGTCCCCGATTCCTGAACAAGAATTCCGCATTTTCGCGCAAGGTAAATTTTGCCTTCGACTACGAAAACGCCTTTTCGACGACGCGCAATTACAAGACGCTTAGCCATATCAATTTCGGTATGGAAATTGAACAGGTACTTCTTGCGATTCCGGGCGACAACGACAACCTGCGCGCCTTGAAGCTTCGCCTTTCGGGAGGTTTCCACGGAGGCTATCCTTCGGCTGGTATCGCACTTGAAGCGTTGCGCTTTATCGAGGTGCAAATTGCCACCTGGGGTGAAGAACGCGGTTATTACACGGGCCAAGACGAAAGCCGCATCTATATGGCAGAAATCAGTTTAGGTTTTTAAATGTCGCTTTAAGGCGGCAATGTACGCCTCTGCATAACGGGAAAGGGCAACGCCTTTTCACGTTACGTAGCCGACAGTCATTTTGTCGTGAACATCGAGGTGCCTCGCGATAATGTTCCGGCCGTTGAGCTTGTGGCTAATGACGCCGGAGCAAATGGTGTTGCCGCCTTTGCCTCCCTTGTTAGCGATGGCGTATTTAAGTAGTTGTAGGGTCATAATGGGGGACAAGGGCGGTTCTACGTTTCCGTGACCTTCCATTCGCCGAGGGTGCGCCTTTCGGCATCGAAACTCACGCCAATCTTGAAGAGCTTTTTCGGATTGCCGTTCGCATCGAGTGACGCGGTATAGGGTATCAGGTAGCCCTTGTTATCAATCTGTTTCAGAGCATCGTCGGCAGAGCCGTTCTTGTCCAGTTTAAACTCGAATAAGTAAACCGAGTTTTTAGTTTCCACAACAGCATCGGAACGACCGGCTGCGCTACGTTCTTCCGTCTTGACGTTGAATTCGGTGAGTAGGCGGAAAATCAGCCAG